>CAZTXD010000025.1:0-32738 GCA_964617995.1 uncultured Acidimicrobiaceae bacterium | reverse complement strand
GTCAGGAGGACGCCCTCATCCAGCTCGACATGTCCGAGTACATGGAGAAGCACACTGTGAGTCGCCTCGTCGGCTCCCCACCCGGCTACGTCGGCTACGACGAGGGTGGTCAGCTCACCGAGGCCGTGCGCCGCAAGCCGTTCTCGGTGGTCCTCTTCGACGAGATCGAGAAGGCCCACCCGGACGTGTTCAACACGTTGCTCCAGATCCTGGAGGAGGGCCGTCTCACCGACGCCCAGGGCCGATCGGTCGACTTCAAGAACACGGTCATCATCATGACCTCCAACCTCGGCACCCGCGACCTGCACAAGAAGTCGGTCGGTTTCCACGTCGAGGACGAGGAGATGAGCTACGAGAAGATGAAGGAGAAGGTGACCGAGGAGCTGAGGAAGCACTTCCGACCCGAGTTCCTCAATCGTATCGATGAGGTCATCGTCTTCCACGAGCTCACGGGTGATGAGATCAAGCTGATCGTCGACCTGCTGCTGGTACGAATCCGCGAGCAGCTGGCCGGGCAGCACCTCGATCTGGTGCTCACCGACGATGCCAAGGAGTTTCTCGGCGAGAAGGGTTACGACCCCGAGCTGGGAGCCAGGCCGCTGCGACGAGCGATACAGCGCTACCTCGAGGACACCCTCTCCGAGCGGGTGCTCCTGGGAGAGTTCAAGGCGGGCTCGACCATCCTCGTGGGTGTCGACCCCGACGAAGGAGAGCTCACCTTCGAGTCGTTCCAGGCACCCAAGTCGGCCCCTGTGGAGATGGCCGGCCAGGAAGGCTCGTAGCGGGTTTCAGCTCTCTCCGTCTTCGGTTGTTGGTTGAGTAGCCGAATACCGATCACCGAGAACTGACAGCTCCTTCCGGCGTCGCCGGGTCGTCGCCGTCTTCTGCCTCAAGCCACCCCCTATGCGGGCCGATCATCGACGGATACAATCAGTCCGCATTTATCAGGGATTGGGGTCTTGTCGATATCCAGGTTCGTTTCCATCTTCCTGCTCGCCGCCGTGGCGGCGACGCCCGCCGCCGGGGCGGTGGGCGACGAGGACCACCGGCCCATATCCGATGAGGCATACGTCGCCGATCTCGTCGCTGCCGGGTTTCGCAACGGCGACATGCCCAGCTTCCGCATGATCGACGTCGGGGGGTGCCGCCTGGAACGCGACGCCGCATACACCCTGTCGCTGTTGCTGGAGGCGGCGCGCAACGACGGGATCGACCTAATGGCTCAGGAGTGCTACCGCAGCTTCGGGGTCCAGGCAGCCGCCTACGACCGACGGTGCCCGATCGTGGAGGAGGAGATCGTGCGCGTCGACCCAGTCACCGGTGACGAGACCGTCGTCCGCGTCGAGCGCAACCGGTCTTGCTCCGGCCCGCCCACGGCCCGGCCCGGCCGCTCCAACCACGGCTGGGGCCGGGCGGTCGACTTCGGCCTCGGGCGTCGTGTCCTGTCATGCGGTGACTCGGCGTTCCTGTGGCTCCAGGAGAACGCCGGCCGTTACGGCTGGGTCCATCCGGACTGGGCCCATTGTGGGAAGGCGAGCCGCGAGCCGTGGCACTGGGAATGGGGAGGCCTGACCGAGTCCCTTCCGCTGCCGCTCCCCGAGATCCGCAGCCTCAGCAGCGGCGACGTCCGCGTGCGGTGAGGCCGAACCGGATAGGGGTTGTCCCCTAGTGACAGCGCCCTCGCCACCGGTGAGACTGACACCATGAGCTTCAGATCGACCGTCGCCCGCATGGCCGACTCCACGCCTGCCGATCGCAACCGGGCCGTGGATGCCCTCCGCGCCATCTCCATCCTCGTCGTGGTGTTCGGCCATTGGCTGATGGCCGCCGTGACGATCGATGACGGGGAACTCGTCGCCGGCCATCTCCTCGAGATGACCTCCTGGACCCATCCGCTCACCTGGCTCTTCCAGGTGATGCCGATCTTCTTCGTGGTGGGCGGGTTCTCCAACGGTGTGTCATGGAGGTCGGCCCGTCGCCGGGGCGAGCCCTACGGATCGTGGCTGCGGGCCCGGATGCGCCGTCTCGTCCTGCCGGTGGTCCCCCTCCTGGTGGTGTGGGCGGGGGGAGGCTGGGTCGGATTGCAGGTCGGGCTCGGCTCAGACATGCTCAGACTGGCCTCACAGGTGGCCATAGTCCCCACCTGGTTCCTGGCCGCCTATGTGCTGATCGTCACGGTCGCCCCCGTCGCTCTGTGGCTGTGGGAACGCATCGGGTGGTGGTCGGTGGCGGCCCTGCTGGCGGCGGCCTCACTCTGTGATGTGCTGTCCATCGGGTGGGGCCTGGTTCCCTTCGGCTTCCTCAACTATGTGTTCGTGTGGGGCGCCGTCCACCAGCTCGGGTTCGCCTGGCTCGATGATCGTCTGGGCAGTCCCGGGCGTCGTCTCCTCCTCGGGTCGGCAGGACTCGCTGCCACCCTCGCGCTGGTCTGGGCCGGGCCCTATCCGGTCGCCATGGTGGGGCTCGACACCTCCCAGATCACCAACTCTTACCCACCCCGGGTGACGCTCGCGCTGCTGGGGACCTTCCAGGCGGGTATGATCCTGGCTTTCGAGGAGCCGCTTCGCCGCTGGCTCGCCGGACGGCGGACGTGGCGGGCGGTGGTGGCCGTCAACGCTCAGATAATGACCCTCTATCTGTGGCATCTGACGGCGATGGTGATCCTCATCGGCCTCTCCCTCCTCGCCGGGGGATGGGGTCTGGGAATCCCGCCGCTCACACCGGCATGGTGGTGGAGCCGTCCCCTCTGGTTCCTGGTCCTGATGATCCTGACCGCCACCCTGGCCGTGATCTTCGGGCGTTACGAGAGGCCGGGGATCGACCAGCGCCCCGCACCACCCGCCTGGAGGCCGGTGCTGGCAGTGATCGGTGTATGCGCCGGATTGGGGTTGCTGGCGGCCGTCGGCATCGCTGACGAGGACGGTCTAAACGGCCTCATCCTGGCATTGCCCATCGTGGGGATAGTGGCCGGCGGGATCGGCGGAGCTCGCAGGTACCGGACGAGCTGACCGGACCGAGCAGGTTGCACACCTGCCGCTGCGGGGTTTGACTCCCGCGATGGCCATCTCCGAGCGCATCGAGGTGTACCCACGGGCGGTGTCCGTGCTTCTCGCCGTCGCCGGCGGCTATGGCGGCTCAGGTCCTGGCCGACGTTGCTTCGCTGCGCATCGTCGAGCTGGGTGGATTCGCCGTCGACGCCGGGACGCTGATCTACCCGTTCACCTTCACCCTGCGCGATCTGGTCCACAAGATCGCCGGCAAGACGGCCGCCCGGGTGCTGATCGTCACCGCGGCGGCGGTGAACCTGGTGATGGCGCTGTTGTTCTGGGTGACCGCCCGGATGCCGGCCGCCGACACAGCTCCCCAGACCGTGCATTTCGGGGACGTCCTGGCGCCGGTATGGGGGATCGTCATGGCCTCGATAATCGCCGAAGTGGTGGCCGAGCTGATCGACACCGAGGTCTACTCGGCGTGGGTGAGGCGAATGGGCCCTCGTCACCAGTGGGGACGGGTCCTGTCGTCGAACGCCGTGGCGATCCCCGTCGACTCGGCCGTGTTCGTGGGGCTGGCGGTGGCGGTGGGGGTATTCCCCACCGCCGCCGTTTGGTCGATCTTCGGTGTGAATGTGGTGGTGAAGGGGATCGTGACGGTGGTGTCGATCCCCTGGATATACCTGGTTCGCCCCACCCCCCTCGTCTCGTCGGATACCGCACCAGATCACTAGGATTCTGGCCGCGGATGGAGGCACCTTCACCCGCGTATCCCGAACCTGGAGGATGAACAAGGTGATCAAGTATGCGCGGCTTGTGGCGCTGATGGCAGCGCTGGCCATGATTCTCGCTGCGTGCGGAGACGGCGGGACCCCGGACACCACTGAAGGTCCTGCGGAAACCACCGCCCCCACGCAACCCGATACGACAGAAGACACGACACCGGACACCACGGAGGCGCCTACCGACACGACCGAGCCGATGGCCGGTGATGAAGAAGCCATTCGTGCCTGCCAGGTGACCGACACCGGCGGCATCGACGACCGCTCCTTCAACCAGACCGCATGGCAGGGAATCCTCGACGCCCAGGCAGCTGGATACGCAACGGAGGACTCCGACTATCTGCAGTCGACATCTGCGACCGACTACGAGACGAACATCAACTCCTGGATTCAGGAGGGTTGCGACCTCATCATCACAGTGGGGTTCTTGCTCGGTGACGCCACTCAGGCGGCTGCAGAGGCCAACCCCGATCAGTTGTTCGAGATCATCGACTTCGCTTACGAGGAAGAGATCCCCAACGTGGTGGGAGCCGTGTTCAACACGGTCGACGCCGCCTTCCTGGCGGGTTATCTGGCGGCCGGAGTCAGCGAGACCGGCGTGATCGCCACCTACGGTGGCATCCAGCTTCCGGGCGCGGTGACCGACTTCATGGACGGGTTCGTCTACGGCGCCCGTTACTACAACGAGCAGAACGGCACCGACGTGCAGGTGTTGGGCTGGAATCCCGAGGAGCAGACCGGGACCTTCACCGGTGACTTCGAGAACCTGGACAACGGTCGCAACGTGAGCCAGGCGTTCATCGAGGAGGGCGCCGACGTGATCCTCCCCGTCGCCGGCCCGGTCGGTGAGGGAACCGCCGCGGTTGCCCAGGAGTTAGGCGACGTGTGGGTCATCGGCGTGGACGCCGACTGGTTCCTCACCTTGCCCGAGTACTCCGACGTGATCCTCACGTCGGTTCTCAAGGGCCTCGACGTCGCCGTCTCCTCGGTGATCCAGGATGTCGCGGAAGGAAACTTCCAGGGCGGCACCCGCGTGTTCAACATCGCCGAAGACGGTGTTGGTCTCGGCCAGATCGCCGACGGCGTGGACCAGGGTCTCGTCGCCGAGGTGGAGGAGATTCGCGCCAGCCTGAGCGACGGCAGCCTCGTCGCCTCCGACATGGCCGCCGGCTGAGCCTCACATCACCACGTGAACACGATGGGTCCCGCCGGATGGCGGGGCCCATCGTCGTCGACACCGAGTGTTCGGGCAGGTGTCGTGCCGGCGGCGCTCGCAGCGGTTAACCTCGAAAAGCCATGTCCGGAGGGCGTCGCTGCGACTTGAACTGAGAGGTATCACCAAGCGTTTCCCCGGCGTGATCGCCAACGACTCCGTCGACCTCACCGTCGAGTCGGGCGAGATCCTGGGCCTGCTCGGTGAGAACGGCGCCGGCAAGACGACCTTGATGAACATCCTCTACGGGTTGTACGACGCCGATGCGGGCGAGGTGCTGATCGACGGTGAGCCCGTCAGCTTCGAGGGTCCCGGAGACGCAATCGCTGCGGGGATAGGGATGGTGCACCAGCACTTCATGCTGGTACCGGTTTTCACTGTGACCGACAACGTGGTGCTGGGCGTGGAACCGGCCGACGCTCTGGGTCGGATCGACATCGCCGAGGCACGGAGGGAGGTGGCGGAGATCTCGGGCCGGTACCGGCTCGCTGTCGATCCCGCCGCCATCATCGAGGACCTGCCGGTAGGCGTTCAGCAGCGAGTCGAGATAATCAAGGTCCTCTTCCGTGAGGCCGAGATCATCGTGTTCGACGAGCCGACCTCGGTTCTGACACCCCAGGAGGTCGAGGAGTTCTTCGAGATCGTCCGCGGGCTTCAGGAATCGGGTAAGGGGATCATCTTCATCACTCACAAGCTGGGCGAGATGCTCGAGATCGCCGACCGCATCTCCGTGCTCCGACGGGGGAGGATCGTCGGCGAGGCAACTCACGGTGAGGTGACCTCCGAGATGCTCGCCGAGATGATGGTGGGACGCCCCGTCGACCTTGTCGTCGACAAGCCGCCTGCCGTCCCGCTGGGGCCGATGCTCGAAGTCCGCGACCTGGTGGTGGTCGACGCCCGCAATCATCGGGCGGTGGAGAGGGTGAGTTTCTCGGTAGAGGCAGCTGAGATCGTGGGAATCGCCGGTGTCCAGGGCAACGGTCAGACGGAGCTCGTTGAGGCGCTGACGGGGACGATGCAGCCGCTGTCCGGAAGGGTGATGCTCAACGGTAACGACATCACCACCGCCTCCCCTCGGGAACGCCACACGGCCGGTATGTCTCACGTGCCGGAGGATCGTCAGCGTGACGGCCTGATCCTCGACTTCGATCTCACCGAGAACCTCGTCCTGAACTCCTACTACGCCCCTCCATTCAGCCGGGGCCCGATCATGAACTGGGAGGCCGCCCGCCTTCACGCCATGGAGCTGGTGGACCAGTATGACGTTCGGACGCCTTCTGTGGATGTGCTCGCCTCTCATCTGTCGGGCGGTAACCAGCAGAAGCTGATCGTCGCTCGAGAGTTCGCTCGCGAGACCAAGCTCATAGTCGCCTCCCAGCCCACACGGGGAGTGGACGTGGGATCGATCGAGTACATCCACCAGCGGATCGTCGAGGAGAGGGATGCCGGATCGGCCGTCCTCATCGTCTCCTCCGAGCTCGACGAGATCATGGCGCTCTCCGACCGGATCCTCGTGATATTCCGCGGCACCATCGTGGCCGAGACGACACCGGAGCAGACCACCCCCGCCGAGATGGGCCTGTTCATGGCCGGTGAGGTCGCATGAGTGAGGAAGAGACGGCCGAGCAGGTCGACGAGGCAACCGGTGAGCAGGTCGACGAGATAGCCGGTGAGCAGGTCGACCAGATAACCGGTCGTGGTCCCCGCCCCCGGGGAGCGCTGTTGGAGCGCATAGCCCCATCGCATCTCGACTGGCGAAGGGTCTTGCTGGTGCCTCTCCTGGCGGTGCTCGCGGCCCTGATCGTGGGAGCTGTCATCATCGTTCTCACGGAAGGGCCCGCCGAGGTTCCGGTTGCCTACGGGGCCATGTTCCGCGGTGCCTTCGTGGGTGTCTCGTCCATATCGGAGACGCTGACCAGTTCCTCGGCTCTGATCCTCGCCGGGCTGTCGGTCGCGCTTGGGTTCAGGGCCGGCCTCTTCAACATCGGCGCCGAGGGCCAGATGACGATCGGCGGCATGACGGCGGTGATGGCCGGGTTCATGCTGACCGGCCTGCCCTTTGTCATCCACCTCCCGGTGGCGATCATGGCCGGATTCCTCGGGGGAGCCATCTGGGGCGGCATTCCCGGTTGGCTGCGGGCAAAGACCGGAGCCCATGAGGTGATCACCACGATCATGCTCAACTTCATCGCCTTCCGGCTGGTCGACTATCTCCTGAAACAGCCGGAGATCATCAGGGAGGGACGGTTCGACCCGATCAGCCGTGATGCTCTCCCCACAGCCCGGCTTCCCCGGCTGCTCGAGTGGATCGACCCGAGCCTGCGGCTGCACGCCGGGTTCGTCCTGGCCCTTCTGATGGCCTGGCTGGTCTGGTGGATCCTCTTCCGCTCATCCACCGGCTTCGAGTTCCGGGCCGTCGGATCCAATCCCGACGCCGCCGCCTACGCCGGCATGAGCGTCACCGCCTCCACAATCGCGGTCATGGCCATAGCTGGTGGCCTGGGCGGACTGGCCGGAGCCAACCAAACGCTGGGAGTGCTCTACAGCGCCTCGCCCGGTTTCACCTCCCAGATCGGCTTCGACGCCATCGCTCTCGCCCTTCTCGGTCGATCTCATCCCGCCGGGGTGGTTCTCGCCGGGCTTCTCTTCGGTGCTCTCCGCGCCGGCGGGCAGACGATGCAGGTCAGAAGCGGAGTGGACATCGACCTGATCACGATCATCCAGGCGTTGGTGATCGTCTTCATCGCCGCCCCCGCCCTCGTTCGGGCGATCTTCCGGGTTCGGACCGGTGAAGGTGCCGGTCAACTGACTAGGGGATGGTCGGCGTGACGACGTTGCAGACGGCCGAAGATCTGGTGAGGCTTCCCGCCGAGGTTCGCCGGCAGAGGATCATCGGAGGGGCATACACACTGATGGCCCTGGTCGTCGCGTGGTTCTTCGGGCTCGGTTCGGAAGGCGATGCCACCTTCCGGCTGGGTGAAGCCGGACAGGATCTCGACCTGACCTTCTCCGCCTCCGGCCTGGCGTGGGTGACCACCGTGATCTTCGGCTTCCTGGCGGGGATGCATCTGACCCGGGGACTGGGCAAGCAGACCAACGTCATCCTCGCCATCGCCCTGGCTCTGTTCGCCTTCGCATTCCTGGCCTGGGCCGCCGACGGAAAGTCCTTCAGCCTCCTGGGAATGCTGCGTACCTCCGTTTCGGCCGGTACCCCGATCGCGTTCGGGGCCCTGTCGGGGGTCATGTGTGAGCGGGTGGCCGTGATCAACATCGGCATCGAGGGGATGCTGCTGAGCGGTGCCTTCATGGCTGCCTTCGTCGGAACGCTCACCAACATGGCCCTGGGCATCGTCGCTGCCACCGCCTCGGGAGGTCTGCTCGCGCTGGCCCTGGCGGTGCTCGCCATTCGCTACCGGGTCGACCAGATCATCGCCGGGGTCGTGATCAACATCTTCGCCCTGGGACTTACCTCGTTCTTGAGCTCTCAAGTGCTCGTACAGGACCGCGCCGCCTTCAACAGCCCGGGCGTACTCCGGGCGATTCGCATCCCGGGTCTCGCCGATATCCCGGTGTTGGGGCCGGTGCTGTTCAACCAGAACATATTCGTATACGCCCTCTGGGTCAGCGTCGCCCTCACCACCTACGGCCTGTTCCGTACACGGTGGGGTCTTCGCTCCCGGGCGGTGGGAGAGCATCCCAAGGCAGCCGACACGCTCGGGATCAACGTCTACCGCATGCGGTATCTCAACGTGTTCCTGGGGGGACTCATCGCCGGTTTCGGAGGCGCCTACTTCACGTTGGGATCGGTGGGCGCCTTCAACGAGAACATGACCGCCGGGCGCGGCTTCATCGGCCTGGCGGCGATGATCTTCGGTCGCTGGCATCCCGTCGGGGCACTCGGTGCCGCCCTCGTGTTCGGTTTCGCCGATGCTCTCCAGGTGCGCCTCAGCATCCTCGACGCCGGGATCCCCTCCGACTTCCTGCTCATGGCCCCCTATCTGGTGACGATCGTGGTGGTGGCCGGAGTCGTCGGTCGGGCTCGACCTCCCGCCGCCGACGGCCAACCCTATATCAAGGAGTAGTGGGCGGCTTCGCTCGCTGACAACCGACAACTGACGACCATCTCAGACGGTCAGCCCTCCGTTGTCGTGGTGGCGGGTTCGGTGGTCGTGGTGGTAGTGCCGTCGGCGGGGGTCGTGGTCACCCCGGTGGCAGGACGGCCGATCACCTCGATCTCGTCGATGGCCAGTTCGGTGAAGACCTGGTCCTCTACCAGCTCGGCGTCCCACACGCTCTCGACGGTGATCGTCACCTGGAAGGTCTCCAGCGACGAGAACGGGATGATCTGGGTGCCGGGGATGTTCTGGAGGTCCCGTTGCACGTCGACCAGGGCGTCGTCGGCGGAGATGGACAGGGCCCGGGCCCGGTAGTTGCGACGGAACCGGGTCTCGTCGTTGCTGATGTTGGTCCAATCGATCCTCGATATCGCCACCGCTGTCGGGAAGCGGATCGTGATCGTGAGTATCTCACCCTGGTCCTCGACCTCGGTCCACCGGACCTGATAGAGGTTGTCCAGGCCCGAGATGACGTTGTCGCACACGAACGACCCCAGACCCTCGACGCTGCATTGCACGTCCAGCGGCTCCAGCCTCTGCGGCTCGGCGGTAGTCAGGGTGGTCGTGGTCGTGTCGGCGGCCACCACGGTCGTGTCGGCGGGATCGTCACCGCTGAAGAGCTGGAAGAGGAGGGCGATGAGGATGATCCCCAACAACAGGCCGCCGATGGCCACGACCGCCCGGACGCCGGCGGTCGCCTGCACCGCCGGCCGGGGTGCGGCCGGGAGCGGACCCTGGGAGAGACGGGCTCCGCATTCCTCGCAGTGCCGGTTCCCCGCCGAGTTCTCGGCTCCACAGGATGGGCACACGGCGACCCCCGGGGCGGGTCGGGGCGGGGCCGTACCCAGCTCGAACTCCTCGAAGTCGTCCTCGTGCCCGAGGTCATCCTCATGTCCGAGGTAAGTCCCGCAAGTGGGGCAGAACTGCTCGTCTCCGGACACGGTGGCACCGCACTCCGGGCAGACGTGTCGAGCCACTTTCCTCCTTCCTGGTCATGTGAGCGCGCCCGAATCTCGACCGCCTCTCGGCCGGTATTGTGCCACGTCGTGCCGTCTTCGCAGATCATCCCCGCCGAACAGTGGACTCCGGGTTCGATCGCTATGGGGCTGGTACTCCTGGGTGTGATCGTCGTTCTCATCATGTGGTTCACGATGAGAGGTGGCGGGGACGACTGACGTCGTGGGTTCTGTCACGGTGGCCCGATACGATCACCGTCACGCTCGTTCTCAGAGGTGACGATGGCTTTCAGATGCGACACTTGCGGCAACCGGTCGTCCAAGTGGATGGGGTTCTGCCCCCAATGCCTGGCCCAGGAGCCGCTGGTGGAGGACCACACGCCCACCCGGAGAACCACCGGAAAGTCCCGTCCGGCAGTCACCACCCGCCTGGGTGAGGTCGAGTCGAACGGCGACGACCGCACTCCCATCGGTATCGGCGAGCTCGACCGGGTGTTGGGGGGAGGACTGGTGTCGGGCTCGGTGTGTCTTCTGGGTGGGGAGCCGGGAGTAGGAAAGTCGACCCTGGTCCTCCAGGCCGCCGGTGCGCTCGCCGGGCGAGCCCGCAAAGTCATGCTGGTGTCGGCGGAGGAGTCCGTCCAGCAGGTGGCGATGCGGGCAGAGCGCCTGGGTGTGGACCAGGAGGAAGTGGTGCTGGTGGCCGAGGAGGACGTCGACCGGGTGCTGGCCACGGCCGAGTCCGACTCGCCCGACCTGATGGTCATCGACTCCATCCAAACGATGAGGACCGCCGAAGCGGCGGGAGCCCCCGGAGGGGTCACCCAGATCAGGGAATCCGCCGCCCGTCTGATTCGCTTCGCCAAGGACCGCAACGTCGCCACCGTCCTCATCGGCCACGTCACCAAAGACGGGGGCATCGCCGGGCCGAAGCTCCTCGAGCACATGGTGGATGTCGTCCTGTATCTGGAAGGAGATCCCGACCGGGGGCTGCGGGCCTTGCGCTGCCTGAAGAACCGCTTCGGCGCTACCCATGTCGTCGGGGTGTTCGAGATGACCGTCGACGGACTGACCGAGGTGGCTGACCCCTCGAAGGCGTTTCTGGCCGAATGGGAGTCGACCGTCCCGGGGACGATCGCCTTCCCCGCCGTGGAGGGACGACGCTCGGTACTGGTGGAGATCCAGGCGCTGGCCGACACCACGCAGTACCCGCAGCCGCGCCGTTCGGTGCGGGGAGTGGACACAGCCCGGGTCCATCAGCTCCTGGCGGTCCTGACCCGCCATGGGCGAATCCCCATGGCCAACCACGACATCTATGTGAACGTGGTGGGCGGATGGCGGCTGACCGAACCGGGATGCGATCTCCCCATCGCTCTCGCCATCGCCTCCTCCATACGCGATGTGCCGCTGGGATCGGTGGCGGCCTGGGGGGAGGTGGGGCTGGCGGGGGAGGTCCGCCAGGTGGCCTACGAGAATCGACGCCGGGAAGAGGTGGAGCGGGTAGGCCTGCAGAAGGTGATCGCTCCCAGCGGGAAGAAGGATCTCAGGCTCGATCTCGCTCTCGTCCGGGCCGGGCTGGTGATGTAGTTCCTGCCTCCTGTAACCTGATAGCCTGCCTGCCGTGGGCGAAACCAGTTCGATTTTCGAGATCCTGGAGAGGCTCGCACCCGGGACACCGATGCGTCAGGCCCTGGAGCGGATCATCCAGGGCGCCAAAGGGGGACTGATCGTGATGGGCTCCGGGCAGGAGGTGGAGGAGGTCAGCTCGGGCGGATTCCGTCTCGACGGTGCCCTCTTCACTCCCGCCCGTCTCTCCGAGCTGGCGAAGATGGACGGGGGCATCGTCCTCGACGACAGCCTCGACCGCATCATCGCCGCCAACGTGCACTTCGTGCCCGATGGAACGATCCCGACCGACGAGACCGGGTCGCGCCACCGGACGGCCGAGCGGATGGCGATCCAGACAAAGCGGCCGGTGGTTGCTGTGAGCGAGGGGCGTAAAGTGGCGACCCTCTACTACGACGGCCAGAAGGTCCAGCTCGACCGTCCCACCGAGGTGGCGGCTCGTGTCAACCAGGACCTGCAGACTCTCGACCGTCTGCGTCGTCGCCTCGACGATGCCGAGAACCGTTTGACGATGCTGGAGGCGACCGGCCTGGCGACTTTCCGGCCGGTGGTGACTCTGCTCCAGCGCGCCGAGCTGGTACGCCGGGTAGGTGTGTCGATCGAACAGGAGGCGATAACCCTGGGTGACGAGGGGGGCCTGATGTGGGTGCAGCTCGCCGACATGGTCCGGGGGGTGGAACACATCCGCGAGGTGACGCTGATGGACTACCTGAAGCCTCGTCGTGACTCGCGGATCCGCAAGGCCGCCACTGCCGTCACCGAACTGAGCGGCGCCGATCTGGAGGATCCCAGCCGGGTGGGCAAGGCCATAGGCCTGGATGAACTCGACGACGCCGCCACCCCTCGTGGCTTCCGTCTCCTCGCCAAGGTGGGCAGGTTGCCCGACCATGTCCGCGAGGATCTGGTCGCCCACTTCAGGAGCTTCGACCGCTTGCTGGGCGCATCGCTGGCCGAGCTGGCGGAAGTGGAGGGGATCGGCTCCGCGCGGGCGGCCCAGCTGCGGATGTACTTCGACCGCCTCCAGGCGGCGGCCGAGTCCTGGGACCCCGATCTGGATTGAAGCGGGCAGGCCGGTACACTCCGCCGGTCCCCGTTTTCGAGAGTCCCGAGTCCTGATCCATGGCCAAGAAGTCGAAGTTCGCGGTCGGTGACAAGGTCGTGCATCCCCAGCACGGCGCTGCCACGATCGCCAAGAAGATCAAGCAGGAGTTCAACGGCGAGAAGCGCGACTACTACGTGCTCGACATCGCCACCGAGCAGCTCACCGTCCTGGTTCCCATCGATGGGATGGAGGATCTGATCCGTCCGGTGATCACCAAGACGGCTGCCCGCAATGTGCTCAAGTCGCTCAAAGACGAGCCCGAGGAGGCCGGTTCCAACTGGAGCCGCTGGTACAAGGTGCTCAACGAGAAGATGACCTCCGGTGACATCTTCCAGGTGGCCGAGGTAGTGCGCGATCTCACGTTCGCCCAGCAGACGAAAGGGATCAGCCCGGCCCTGAAGCGGATGCTGTCGAAGGCCCGTCTCACCCTCACCTCTGAGCTGGCATTCTCCCTCCAGATCGAAGAGGAGGAGGCTGGCAAGCGTCTCGACCGGGCGTTGCCCGTGATAGAGCCGGTCGAGGACTGAGCACCCGGGATGTACCTGGGCACCGACGTCCGGGTCGGCTGGGGATACGACGCTCACCGGTTCGGCGGGTCGCCGCCGCTGGTCCTGGGGGGCGTCGTGGTGGACGAGGACAGGGGGGTGTTTGCCACCTCGGACGGGGACGTGGTCGCACACGCCGTGGTGGACGCCGTTCTGGGAGCGGCCGGTCTGGGCGATATCGGGGAGTTCTTCCCGTCCGACGATCCCCGCTGGGAGGGTGCCGACTCGATGAAGATGGTACGGCATGCCGCCATGGCAGCCCGGGAAGCCGGCTGGCTCGTGACCGGGTGTGACGTGACCGTGGTTGCCGAGACCGTCCGGGTTGCTCCTCACCGCAACGCCATGCGCCAAAACCTGGATGATCGCCTGGGAGTGATCGAGCCGGAGTCGGTGTCGGTCAAGGCGACCACTACCGACGGTCTCGGCTTCACGGGCCGGGAGGAGGGCATCGCCGTCACCGCGGTCGTCGTCCTCAGCTCCCTCGACTGACCTTTCCCGGATGCCCGGGACTCCGGCCCCTGGCCGGATACGCCCCTCCGTTCGGCCGCGGCGGCGCGCAGCCGGTTCAGTCCTCTTGGGCCGTATCCGTACAATGTCGGCATGATCCGCCTGTACAGCACGTTGGAGCGCGCCGTGGTCGATCTCGAGACCCGGGACGCGGGCAAGGTTGGCTTCTACGTGTGTGGGCCGACCGTCCAGAGCGTTCCCCACGTCGGTCATGGACGATCAGTGGTGGCTTTCGATGTCATACGCCGCTATCTCGAGTGGAGAGGCTTCGACGTGACTTTCGTGCGCAACGTCACCGACATCGAGGACAAGATCATCGAACGGGCCGCCGAGGCGGGGGAGGATGTCGACGTATACGCACGCAAGATGGAGGACCGCTTCTCGGAGGCGTACCGGCGCCTGGGCGCCCTCACTCCCGACATCGAGCCGCGGGCCACCGAGAACATCCCCCAGATGCTGGAGATGATCGGGACCCTGGTCGACCGGGGACTCGCCTACCGGGCGGGCGACGACATCTACTTCTCGGTCCGGGCCGACGAGGACTACGGGAAGCTGTCACGTCGTGATCTCGAAGAGACGCGAACCGGCACCCGGATCGAGCCGAACGAGGTCAAGCACGACCCACTCGACTTCGCGCTCTGGAAGGGGGCAAAACCGGGTGAGCCGTTCTGGGAGTCCCCGTGGGGAGCGGGCCGGCCGGGCTGGCACATCGAGTGCTCGGCCATGGCTCGCCGATTCCTCGGCACCGACTTCGATCTCCACGCCGGTGGATCCGACCTCATCTTTCCCCATCACGAGAACGAGATGGCCCAGTCGGAGTCGGCCACCGGAGAGCCGTTCGCCCGCTACTGGCTCCACAACGGAATGGTGAACCTGGACGGGGCCAAGATGGCCAAGTCGACTGGCAACGTAGTCGATCTGGAGAAGGCTCTCGACACCTACGGCGGGATGGCGCTGCGTTTTCTCTTCCTCCGCGCCCACTATCGCGCACCGATCGAGTATTCGCCGGAGCTGGTGGAGGAGGCCGCCGAGTCGCTTCGACGGGTCGAGCGTCTCCTGGATCGAGTCGGCGAGGTCGACGGCGAGTCCGATCGGGATGTGATGGACCGCTTCGTCGAGGTGATGGACGACGACTTCGGGACCCCTGAGGCCCTGGCAGTCCTCTTCGATGCCGTCCGCGAGGCCAATCGCCGCCTCGACACGGGAGAGGACGCCGGCGCGGTCGTCGCCGCCGTTCGCGAGATAGTGGGGGTGCTGGGACTCGACGGCGGAGGCAGGAGAGACACCGTTAATCAGGAGGCCCTGGCGTCGGTGGCCCGTCAGTTCGGGGTCGATCCAGACGGGTCTCCCGGTCAGGTCGTCGATGATCTCCTGGCCGCCCGTGCGGCTGCCCGTGAGAGGCGCGATTTCGCGGTGGCCGATGCCATCCGGGACCGCCTGAGTGAGGTGGGGATCGTTGTCGAGGACACGCCCGATGGCTCGCGCTGGCTACGGGTCTAAGGTCGAGGGCCTCCATGCCGTGGCGGCGGCTGCGGCGGCGGGCCGGGTGGAGATCCTGCATGTGGAGCAGGATCGTCTCTCCCGGGCCGAGGTCGCGTCAGTGTCGGAGTCCGTGGAGGCCGCCGGCGGGAAGGTGCGTTCGGTCGAGGACGTTCGGCGCATCTCCGAAACGGCCGTCCCTCAGGGGGTGGTGGCCGAGTGCAGACCGATCGCTCCCGTCACCCTCGAGGAGGTGGCGGCGACGTCCGAGCCACCGGCCGTGATGGTCCTGGACCGGGTCGTCGATCCTCACAACCTGGGGGCGATCGTGCGTTCATCGGTGGCGGCGGGAGTGAGCGGCTTCGTCGTCGGGTCGCGGAGAGCCGCCCCGCTGGGAGCCACGGCGTTCAAGGCGGCCGCCGGTGCGCTGGAGCACGCCCGGGTGGCGGTGGTCGGCTCAATCGCCGAGGCGGTGACCCAGCTCGGGCGCCTGGGATTGTGGACGGTCGGCTTGGCCGCCGACGGCGAGCGCTCGCTTTTCGGCCTCGAGCTCCTCACCGAGCCGGTTGCCCTGGTGGTCGGGGGAGAAGGCGGCGGCCTCAGCCGCCTCGTAACCGACCGTCTCGACCTCGTCGTCTCCATCCCGCTGTTCGGCCCGGTGGAATCCCTCAACGTCTCGGTCGCCGCCGCCCTCGCCACCTTCGAACTCCCCAGAACGCGTTTTTATCAGTAAAACGGTGCGTCCAGCGCACCGTTTTGTCGGGGAGAACGCCGAGTGGTACTAGTTTCTGCGCTAGGCCGGGTTAGCTCAGTGGTAGAGCAACCGCCTTGTAAGCGGTAGGTCGTCGGTTCAATCCCGACACCCGGCTCCATTTCACGGTTTTCCCCTACGAAACGGTGCGCTGGACGCACCGTTCCGCTGATAAAAACGCGGGATTGGGTGGGGGCGTCGATACGCTGGCGGGGTCATGCTGACATCGGGCGATCGGGAGATCCTGGATTTGGAGCGCACCTGGTGGACGGTGCCAGGCCCCAAGGAGGCGGCCATCCGGGACCGGGTGGGGATGGACGCGTCCGCCTACTACCGACGCCTGGGAGAGCTGCTCCACGATCCGGAGGCGGAGGCGTACGATCCGCTCACCGTGCGACGCCTGCGTAGAGCCGTCGCCACCGGTCATCCCTCGGCAGGGAGATCATGACCGACCGGGGGCGGCATGCCCGGCGCTCAGGGGTGGGGTTCTACCGCGACGTCCTGTTCCTCGTCGCCGGGATACTCATCGTCGGAGCGGTCGTGTTCGGAGGGCTGTCGGTATGGGCCGGATGGGGGGAAGACGATGCCACCATTACCACGACCTCGACCACCGTTCCCGGTGCGGAGACGACCACCACCGAGCCTGCTCCTGCTCCGACGACGACCACCACGACGTCATCGGTCACCACCGAGACCACCACCACGACCGCTACCTCCACGACCCTTCGCCAGATCCGCGATCCGGGAGAGGTTCGGATCGTGGTCCTCAACTCCATCGGTGTGACGGGGCTGGCCGCCGAGCTGACCGACGAGCTGGCGGCACTCGGCTATCAGATGGTGCCCCCCGACAACTACACCCCGGAGCTGTCCGACACGATGATCTTCCATGCCGACGGTTTCTCCCTCGAGGCCGTCGAGCTCATCGAGGTGATACCCGACGGCTCCGTGGCACCGGATGCCGAGTTGACCACTTCGGCGGGTGTCGACATCGTGGTCGTGATCGGGCGCTCCTATCAGGAATGACAGAGAACCGAGACGGCCGGGCCTTCGCCGTGGCCGTGTGGATCCTCCTGGCGGCCGTGGCAGTGACCGCCACTGCCGGCGTCGTGGGGGGCATCCTGTCGACGTCGCTGGTTCCCGACCTGATCGCACTGTGGCCGCTGCTGGTGGTCGCATCTCTCATCGGCCTGCTCGGCCGGTGGCTGGCACGGCGGGCAGGGCGACGTTCCCGGGCGCTTCTTCCCCTGACGCTGTTCAGCGCCATCGTCCTGGCGGCGAGCCTCCATCTTGGGGGATGGGAGGCACTTCCTTCGGCTGAGGCCCGTCTCACCGGTCCACCGGCTACCGGGTTGAGCGTTCCCGCCGAACTCATCGTGCAGGTCTCCGGGGAGATCCACGTGAAGCCGTCCCGGGCGGGTGACGCCGCCTACCGGGTCAAGCCCATTCCCCGGGGCGGCCGGGTCGGTGTGCCGCAGGCGACGGAGACGTCGGTGGATGGCAACATGTCCATCGTCCTGGCGGCGACGTCCGATTCGCCCGACTGGTACAGGTATGCGGGATGGGAGCTGACCCTCTCCCCGGAGGTACCCTGGAGACTGGTGCTGAACGGCGAACTCGCCGCCGACCTGACGTCGTTCGACCTGGCCTCGGCGACGCTGGCCGGGTCGGGCACCGTCCGCCT
Organism: uncultured Acidimicrobiaceae bacterium; assembly: GCA_964617995.1. Classification (GTDB taxonomy): domain Bacteria; phylum Actinomycetota; class Acidimicrobiia; order Spongiisociales; family ZC4RG35; genus CAZTXD01. The sequence goes on along the minus strand of CAZTXD010000025.1, from coordinate 14,994 downwards.
GGGCAGCCCCCCGAGCGGAGGAGCCAGCGTGATCGTGGCCGGAAACATCGACGTGGTCGTGCCGCCCGGTGCCGCGGTGGTCGTCCACGGGCCCGCATCTGTGCCCCCGACATGGGAGACGACTGCCGGAGGAGCCCGCTCGCCCGCTGCAGGCGAAGGCGAAGGCGACAACTGGAGCGTCTCCGTTCAGGGCGACGTTGCTGTGACCGTCGTTGAGGAGTGAAAGACGGGCAGCCGGATAGACTCCACTCCGATGAACTCGCCCCAGACTCGTGCCGAGGGCATACGTCGTGTCGCCTTTCTCGTCTGGGCGATCGTCGGGGTGCTGGCACTCTTCTGGGTGGTGCTGCTGGCCGCCGACACGGTTCGCATCATCTGGCTGCCGTTGGCCTTCGCCGGCGGGCTGACCCTGCTACTCAACCCGATGGTCAACGCCTTCGAGAGGATGAGGATCCCACGGGTCATCGGGACGGTGTTCGCCTTCCTCGTGGCGGGGAGTGTGGTAGCGGCCACGATCGTGCTCTTGGTTCCTGCCATTCGGGAACAGGGCTCCGACTTCGCCGCCGCCCTCCCCAACCTCTACGACAATCTGGTTTCCTGGCTGAGCAACACGTCTGATTCGCTGGGAGTGGATCTCGGCCCGGTGTTGACGTCGGCGACGATCCAGGAGTGGATCCAAAACCCCGACAACCAGGCCACCCTCCAGGAGCTGCTCGGGGGCTTCGGTTCCGGGGCGGGGAGGATCCTGGCGGGGGTCGCCGAGACGATCGCGGTCGTCCTGCTGGCCCCCGTCCTGGCCTTCTACATGCTCATGGATGCCACCAAGTTCAAGATGCGGGCTCACGAACTGACCCCGCCCGCTCATCGGGAAGAGGTCACCTACGTGGCCGGCCAGGTCGCCACCGCCCTCGGGTCGTTCGTGCGCGGTCAGCTCCTGGTCGCTCTGATCGTCGGAGTCCTCTCCAGCATCGGTCTCCTGGTGATAGACCTTCCCTTCTGGCTCCTGATCGGGATCACCGCCGGCCTGCTGAACATGGTGCCGTTCGTGGGACCGTTCGTCGGCGGTGCCCTCGCCGCCATCGTGGCCTTCTTCAACGGGTCCCTGTCCCAGGCCTTGTGGGCGGTGGGAATCTTCACCGCGATCCAGCAGTTCGACAACCACGTGGTCACCCCGATGGTGCAGCGGGCCCGGGTCAGCCTGTCTCCGCTGGTCATCGTTCTGGCTCTCATCGCCGGCGGTGCCGTCGCCGGCCTCCTCGGTGTGCTCGTGGCCGTCCCCATGGTGGCGGCGGCGCGCATCGTCGCCGGTCACCTCTGGCGGACCCGGATCCTGGGCGAGTCCTGGCAGGAGGCCACCGACGCCATGATCGAGTACACCGAGCGCCCCGAGCGCATCGCAGGGATGAGGCGCCGCCGACTCGTCGGCGATCAGCAGCGCCTCTTCGACACCGCCGAGCAGCCTCAGATCGTCGGCGACCAAACCCCCGAGCTCCAGGAGTGAGGTCGGCCTCTCTCGGTCACCGAAGACCGAGCGTCCGGAAAAACCGGCTACCCGAGGCCGGGAAGAGGCCGAACCTCTGGGTCAGGTCTCCCCGAGATAGGCTTGCCGCATCTGCGGATTCGCCAGCAGGCCGGTGGCTGTGTCTCTGAGCACAACCTCACCCGTCTGGAGGACGTAGCCCCGGTCGGCGATCGAGAGGGCCATGTTGGCGTTCTGCTCGACCATGAACACGGTGGTTCCGGCCTTGTTGATCTGATCGATGATCTCGAAGTTCTGGGCGACGAGAACGGGCGCCAGACCCATCGACGGCTCGTCCATGAGCAGCACCTTGGGCCGGGACATCAACGCTCTTCCGATCGCCACCATCTGCTGCTCACCACCTGAGAGGGTTCCCGCCTTCTGGCCCAGACGCTCCTTCACCCGCGGAAACATCTCGAAGATGCGCTCCAGGTCGTCTCCGAAGTTCTCCTCGTCCTTGCGGAGATAAGCACCGATCTCGAGGTTCTCCCGCACCGTCATGCGCTTGAACAGGCGCCGGTTCTCGGGGACCATCGACAGGCCGGCCTCGACGCGCTCGGCCGTCGTCCAGCCGTTGGCCTCCTCGTCGCCGATGAGCACCGAGCCGCTGGTCGGCTCGACGATCCCCAGGATCGTCTTGAGGGTGGTGGTCTTGCCGGAGGCGTTGCCCCCCAGCAGACACACCATCTCACCCTCGAATATCTCCAGGTCGACGTCTTTGAGGATGTGGGCGGCGCCGTAATGGGTGTTGATCCCTCGGAACTCCAGGACCGGGCGCTCGCTGCTCATGGCTGGCCTATATCCGCCGGGCGTCCGAGATACGCCTCGATCACGTCCTCGTTGCTGGAGACCTCCTCGTAGGTGCCGGCGGCGATCTCGATGCCGTGGTCGAGCACGACCACCCGGTCGGAGACCTCACCGACCACCCGCATGTCGTGCTCGATCATGACCACCGTTATCCCTCTGTCGCTGCGGAGCTTGCCGATGAGCTCCGTGAGCTCCACCGTCTCGCGGGGGTTCATACCGGCGGTGGGCTCGTCGAGGAGGATCAACGTCGGTTCGGTGGCCATGGCGCGGGCGATCTCGAGGCGGCGGCGGTTGGCGTATGACAGGGTGAAAGCGGGCTGGTCGAAGCGGTATCCGACCAGGCGGGACCCGAAGAACGAGAGGACCTCTTTGGCATTGTGCTCTATCTCCTGCTCTTCCTCACGGAAGGCACGCGTCTGGAAGATGGCGCCGAATATGCCCCGGTGCGTGCGGCAGTGCTGGCCCACCTTCACGTTCTCCAGCACGGTGAGGTTGGGGAACAGCCGGACGTTCTGGAAGGTACGGGCGATGCCGGCAGTCGTGATCTGGGACGGAGTGAGGCCGACGAGGCTCTTGTTCTTGAAGTAGATCTCGCCCTCGTCGGGCTCGAAGAAGCCGGAGATGACGTTGAAGAACGAGGTCTTGCCGGCTCCGTTCGGGCCGATCACCGAGACGATCTCCCCTTCTTCGATCGAGAAGTCGACGCCCTGGAGGGCTTTGACACCTCCGAAGGTCTTGGTGAGGTTCTCGATCTCGAGCAGCGCCATCAGGACTCGCCTTCCGTTACGGCCGTTTCGCTCTTGTCCAGCCAGGCGTCCTGGAGGTACTCATCCTGGTGCAACTCCTGGGCGCGGCGAGCCGACGGGATCAGGCCCTCGGGGCGTTTGAGCATCATGAAGATGAGCAGCGCGCCGTAGATGAGCAGCTTGAACTCGCCGAACTCCTGGAGGAGGCCCGGCTGCTGAGGGCCGCCCAGCACTCCGATGAGCACCAGCGCTCCCACGGCGACACCGGCGATGTTGCCCATGCCTCCCACGATGACGATCACGAGGATCACGATCGACACGATGATCTCGAACGAGTTGGTGAACACCGACCCGACCTTGGCGGCAAAGAGTGCGCCGGCGAACCCCGCCAGGGTCGCCCCGGTGATGAAAGCGAGCAGCTTCGCCTTGACCGTGTCGACGCCGATCGCCTCGGCCACGTCCTCGTCCTCGCGGATCGCCGCCCATGCCCGTCCCAGGCGGGAGTCCTGCACCCTCCAGGTGATGTAGGCGGCCACCAGGACGAAGAAGATCACCGCGTAGACCATCTGGCCCGGGCGGGTGGCGTTTACCTCGGCCCCGAAGACGGGGAGCCCGGGGATGTTGCGTATGCCCTGCGCACCACCGAAGTAAGGAGACATCCAGTCCGACAGCAGAGTGAGACGCACGATCTCGCCGAAGCCGAGGGTGACGATCGCCAGGTAGTCGCCCCGCATTCGGATGACCGGTGTGCCCACGAACAAGCCGGCGATCATGCAGGCGATGATCACGAAGGGAAACGCCTCCCACCACGACAGCATCGGGGCCCAGCGCGGGGAGATGGGGGAGGTGAGCAACGCCATCGTGTAGGCCCCGACGGCGAAGAAGGCCACGTAGCCGAGGTCGAGAAGACCGGCCAGGCCCACCACGATGTTGAGACCGAGGGCCATGAGCAGGAACAGCCCGACGTTGGTGAGCAACTCGTTGATGATCCCGCCCATGAGCTGAGGGAGGCCGATGAGGGCTACTGCCACCACCGCGGCGGTGATCATCGACGCCCTCGTCCTCTTCTTGGCGTCCGGGTTGGTCAGGTAGCTCTTCAGGGAGGGAACCCGATCCTTGGGTGCGAGCGAGAGTCCCACGCCGATCACCGCCACCACCGCCGCCGCGGTGACCGACAGGCCCCCCCGGGACTCATACAGGATGCGGGGAAGGGTGGTGAACCACCGGAACATGTCCCGGACCACCGCCTGGAAGATGGCGAGGATCACGATGGCCTCGGCGGCCACGGCCAGCGCCATGCGATAGTCGCGGGGGAGGAGGGCCACGCCCCCGCCCAGCACCGCCGCCGCCACGGTGGCTCCGATCAGCGTCGGCAAGCCGGAGGCCCCCTCACCGAAGGTGAGGATGTCGACCATCGCCGGGCTCAGGTTGGGGAAGTTGCCACGCAGGGTCGGTATGTTCTCCACCAACGTCGCCAGGCCGGCCGGGAACAGGCTGGCGACGAGGCCGGCTCCGCCGGCGGCGGCGATCCTGGTGGCGGTGGCGGCTCCGCCCTTGCTGACGAGCAGATAGCCGGCCACGAACGGCACCGAGAAGATCATCAGGTAACCGAGGCTGAGGATCGGGTTGATGATCTGCCGTCCGTCGAAGCTGTGGAGAAGCCCGATGGCGGCGATGAACGCCATGATCACCCCGGCGATGAGGCCGTGCTGGACGGGCCGGGAGATCTGCATCGGGCGGGCGACCGACACGGGAGGGGCGGTGGTGCTCATACCCGGTCCTCGGAGCCCAGGCGCTCACCGAACAGACCGGTGGGTCGGAAGACCAGCACCAGCACCAGGGCGGTGAAAGCGACCACGTCCTTGAGTTGGGAGACACCGGGGATGCCCAGCCCGGAGAGGATGAGCAAGGGGCCGACGTTCTCGAAGATGCCGAGGAGAATGCCCCCGCCCATCGCCCCGACCATGTTGCCGATTCCACCCAGGACGGCGGCGGTGAACGCCTTGATGCCGGGGAAGAAGCCGGTGAAGAATCGGACTCCGCGAAACAGGATCGCCCACATCAGACCGGCCACCCCGGCCATGGCCCCGCCGACCGCGAACACCATCACGATGGTCCGGTCGACGTTGATGCCCATCAACCCGGCGATCTCCTTGTCCTCGGCCACGGCCCGCATGGCCCGTCCGGCCTTGGTCTGGGTGACGAAGTACCACAGGCCGATCATCGAGAGAATGGCGACGACGATCACGACCAGGTTGGTGGTGCGGATGGTGAACCCGCCTATGGAGACGGATCCGGCCAGGGCCTCGGGGACTGCCGGGTAGCTGCGCATGCGCACGCCGAATAGACCGGCGAAGGCGTACTGGAGGAAGAACGAGACCCCGATCGACGTGATGAGGGGGATCAGGCGGGGAGAGCCCCGCAGCGGCCGGTAGGCGATTCGCTCCACCAGGACCGCCACCAGTGTGGAGGTGAACATCGCCACCATGAGCACGATGAACAGCGAGAGGAACGGGTTGGCCTGCCAGGTGCCGTTCTCGAAGAGCCAGTTGGCGGCTATGAAGCCGACCATCGCCCCCGACATGAACACCTCGCCGTGGGCGAAGTTGATGAACCCCAGGACGCCGTAGACCATCGAGTAGCCCAGGGCCAGCAGGCCGTACATCGCCCCCTGCGATATCCCCGAGATGAACAGCGACTGCCACTGGCTGGCCGTGAGGCCCTCCCCGGCGGCGAAGCGGATGATGGTGCCGATGAGGCCCCAGGTGATGATGATGACGGCACCGATACGCATCGCCCACAAGAAGAGGTCGACCCACGTGGGTCGAAGCGCCTTCTTGGTGCGCATCTTCGGATGCTCTGCGGCGGCGGTCACGATCTCCTCAGGGGAAGCGAGCGTCCGTTATAGCAGACGGGGACCCCCGTCGGAGGGTCCCCGTCTGGTCTATGCCGGTTTACGGTCGAGGATCATCCCTCGAATTCGTAGACCACGGGGATCTGGGTCATGTCCGTGACCGACGAGTCGTTGTGCTCGTTGATCTGGATGGCGGTCGGCCCACAGTCGCCGAAATCATCGCATTCGAACTGACCGATCAGTCCCGCGAACGAGAGCGAGTTGAGGGTGTCACGCAGGGCCTGGCGGCCCACGGTGAGCGATCCGTCGTCGTTCTCGACCGCCACCTGATCGATGGCTGTCAGCAACGCGATCGTGGCGTCGTAGCCATGGGCCCAGAAGCCCGAGGTGGGCGGCTCTCCGTAGATTTCCTGGTAGTTGGCCAGGAAGTCGGTGGCGGTCACTCCGGTGATCTCGTTGGCGTTGTCGCCGAACTGGAGACTGGGACCGGAGAAGAAGGTGCCCTCCGACTCAGCGATCGCCAGATGGTCGCTCACGCCGAGACCGTCGGCGGCCACCCTGATCACGTCCTCGAGACCTTCCTGGTCGGCCCACTGCTGGGCGAGGAAGTTCCCCGGATCCGGGAAGATCGGGTAGTAGACGGCTTCGGGGTTGCCGGCGGCCACCTCGGAGAGGACACCGCTCATGTCGCTGTCGCCGACGTTGACGGCTGTGAACACGGTGATCTCACCACCGAGCTCCTCGAAGGCGTCCGAGAACGCCTGGGACAGGCCCTGGGTGTAGGGGTCGCCGTCATGGATAGCGGCGGCCACGGTCACGCCCATCTCGTTGAAGAGGAACTCCGCAACTGCCTGACCCTGGAACAGGTCGTTGTGGGCGGTGCGATAGTAGCCCTCGTGGTAGTCGGTGCCGGCGGTGCCCTGCAGATCCGACGTGAGCGCCGGTGAGGTGTTCGCCGGGGAGATCATGACCATGCCTGCGTCGCTGATCAGCGGCGAGGCGGCCACGGCTGCACCCGAGCAGGACGTGCCGATGACACCCAGCACCTGGTCGTCGACCACGATCGTCTGGGCGGCTGCCTGGCCACCCTCGTTCGAGCACAGGTCGTCGAGACCGGTACCCATCGCGATGTCGTGGCCCTTGATCTGGCCGTAGTCCTCGATCGCCATCTCGGTCGAGTTCTGGATCGGGATACCGAGGGCGGCGACGTCACCGGAGATGGCCGCCAGGGAGCGGATCTGCACCGGCTCACCGGCAGGAATCGTCACGGTCCCCAGCGGGTCCTCCACCATCGGCTCGGTGGTATCCGGCGTTTCGCCCGGATCCACCGTGGTTTCTGGTGCCCCATCGTCGCCACCGCATGCCGCTACTACGAGGGCAAGGATGGCAATGAGCGACAGAAACCGGATGAGTCGTTTGCTCATATTTCTCTTCCTCCGTTATCTGGGACGACGCGCCATCGTGGGCGCGTCATCCCGCAATATACCGGCTTCAACACGATGTGGGGGGAGCGATAACGTTTCTGTAGGAGGTGACCAAGTGGAAATCGAGGAGCTGGCCGGCAGAGAGAGCTATCTGGACAGAGCAGAGGGATCGGTGATCTCCGCCGGTGACGGCGGTGTGATGCTGGATCGGACGGTGTTCTACGCCCGCGGTGGAGGCCAACCCGGCGACATTGGGGTGATCCGCTGGGACGGGGGAGAAGTGACGGTGCTGGACACGGTGCGCCGCGACGGCGCACTCGTGCATGTGGTCGATGCCGAGCACATCCCGGAACCGGGAACACCGGTGGAAGGGGTGATCGACTGGGAGCGCCGCTACACCATCATGCGCACCCATACCGCCCTCCACGCCCTCTCCGGGGTGGTGTGGCGCGACTTCGGGGCCAAGGTCACCGGCGGCAACATGGAGGCGGGGACGGCCCGGATGGACTTCGAGCTGGACTCGATGTCGGTCGAGTTCGGGAAGGAGGTGGAGCGCCGGCTCAACGACGAGCTGGTCAAGGGTTATCCCACCGAGATCGTCTACATGGCCCGATCGGCGGCAGTGGAGGATCCCGACCTGATCCGCACCAAGGTCAACCTGATCCCCGAGTGGGTGGAGGAGGTCAGGGTGGTCGACATCGTCGGGCTCGACCGGCAGGCCGACGGCGGCACCCACGTCCGCTCGACCCTGGAGGTTGGTGAGATCGTGGTGGTGAAGACCGAGTCCAAGGGCAAGGCGAACAAGCGGATGAAGATCCAGCTTCGTTGAGCAGCAGGTCCTCAGTTCTCAGTTGTCGGTTTCGGCGCCACTGAGAACCGATAACCGATGACTGATGACGTCCCTCTGTTACAACGAGGGCGATGCTCGACTTCTTGCTGGGTGCGTATCTCGCCGGGTTGGCCGTGCGGGGGTGGCTGCGCGGGTTCGTGCGCGAGCTGATGGATCTGGTGGGACTGGTGGTGGGCGCCGCGGTCGCGTTCCGCCTGTCGGATCCGGTCGGCGGGCTCCTCACCGACCGCTTCGGGGTGTCGCCGGAGTGGGGTCGGATAGGAGCGGGCATAGCTCTGTTCGTGCTGTTCGGGGTGGCGATGTCGGTGGTCGCCCACTTCCTGGCCAGGGCCACGAGGCTGCCGGGGCTCTCGCTCGTGAACCGGGCTCTCGGCACCGGGGTGGCGGCAGCGTGGGGCGTCGTCTTGGTGCTGGTGTTGGTGAGTGTCGTGGCGGTGCTGCCGGTGCCCGAGGCGGTGGACGAGGCCATCGTGGATTCGGTTGTCGCCCAGGCGCTGGCCGGTCCCGATTCGTTGCCGCGCCACCTGGTCGATCCATTGGTGGGAGACGAGGCGATGACCGCCCTCGCCGCCATCGAGCGGATCACCGGCGGAAGGCGGGTGGTTCCCGCCGCCGGTGAAAGGATCGAGACCGAGACCGTCGAGCCTGACACGGTGGCCCTGGTCCCCGGCGCGGTCGGGTTCGTGGCCGATCGCGTCAACGCCGATCGCCTGGCCGTCGACGCCGACCCTCTGGCCTGGTCCGATGCCCTGGCGGCGGTGGCGGCCGATCGGGCGTTGGAGATGTATCGGGGCGGTTACATCGAGCGCAAGACCGACACCGAGATTCTGGTGACGGTGAATGCCACGGGCCTGCGGCTGCAGGGGGCCGGGGAGATGGCGGCGTTGGCCGCCTCGGAGCGGGCCGCCCATGCCGGCATCGCGGAAGCGGCTGACACGGCCCTGACCGATCCCGCCTACGATCGCTTCGGGGTGGCGGTCGCTAGGGGTCCGTTGGGTCGGATGGTCGTGGAGGTGTACGGAAGATGACTCAGGACCAGATGCCGCCCATCTCGCGGCGGCTCCACCGTGCCCTGGTGGGCGCCTACGCCACCCACGTACGTCGCCGCCTCCGGGAAGCAGTCGAGACGGAGGGGTTGGGTGAGGCGTTGGATGCGGGGGAACGCTGGCTGGCCGACAACCTGACCGATCTGTTGTCGCTTCCCTTCGGGCAGCAGGGACGGGGGCCGCTGGAGATCTTCCAGGAGGCGATGCGGTTTCCAACCGACACCCTGCAACGGGCGGGTGTCGAACCGGTGTGGCGCGACCCGGTCGCCGAATCGGCCCTACCCGGCGATGTCTACGACCTCGCTCCGGCTTCGTCTCGCGACCTCGGTGAGGAGGTGTGGGAGATCCATCTCGCCTGGGGGGCGGCCAAGGCCGCCGCCCTCAAGAGGGAGACACCGCCGGGACAGGACGCCGCCGGGCGCTGAGGGTGGCAGCCATCGCCACGCCGGTCAGCACCAGGGCGGCTCCGGTGAGCTGCACCACCGACGGGCGCTCCTGGAAGAGGATCGCTCCCCACACCATCGTCAGCACCGGCTGGATGAGGATGAACGTGGATGTCTCCGCGGCCGGCAGGCGGGGCAGGGCATAGCCGATCGCCAGCCAGCCGGCCACCTGGGAGCCGATGGCCAGGGCCAGGAGCCACCCATGTGCCGGCCAGGTCGGAGCCAGGTCGAAACCGGAGAACAACGATGCCGCCACCAGGGTGGCGGCCAGCGCTCCCACGGTGGCGTCGAGCAGCGAGCCCACCGCCGGTGACTGCACCCGGTTGGATCGCCGGTAGCCGAGGAGGAACCCGGCGTAGAAGACCGCGGCCCCGACCGCGAGGATCGTGCCGAGCAGCGGGTCGGACCCGAACGAGCCTTCCCTTCCCAGACCCGACACCAGCGCCACTCCTGCCAGCACCACCGGTATGGCCACGAACAGAACCCGGGTGGGGCGCTCCCCGAAGATCACCCAGGCGAGCAGGGCCACCACCACCACCTGGCAGTTGGCGATGAGTGTGGCGAGGCCGGTGCCGATCTGATCGATCGCCAGGTGCCAGCAGACCCAGTCGAATCCGAGCATCGCCCCGGCCCCGCCCGCCAGCACCCGGGCCTTGGGGCTGCGCCGGTCGGTGCGTCGGACCCGCCACCAGAGCGCCATCAGGACCGGCACGGCGTAGGCGGCGCGGAAGAAGGCGCCGGTCACGGCGTCGACGTCGGCGAGGGCGAACCAGATCGCCGAGAAGGAGATGGCGACCGCGCCCAGAAGGGCGGCGAGGATTGGCACGTCGTCAGCCTGGCAGGCAGCCGGTCCGATCTACAACCCGGCGGCAGTTACGACGGGCGTGCCGAGACCATCCCCAGAGGATGGGTCGTGCACGCTCGTGGCGTCAGGCGGACACGCCGGCGGCATCGAGGAGCTGGGCGATGGAGGTGTGGATCGAGTCGATGAAGGCGTCGATGTCGGGAAGGGTGTCGTAGTCGCTGTGGATTCCCCACAGGAGTCGGCCGTTGTAGCTGAACAGCGCCACCCCCACCCCGTGTTGGGCCCACAGGGGCACCATCGGGTAGTTGGCGAGCATCTCCGCCTCCAGGAGGTACATGGGGAACTGGGGGCCGGGGACGTTGGTGACGGTCAGGTTGAACGGCCGCATCCGGTTGGCTGCCACCCTGCTGGCCAGCGACAAGAGAGTGATGGGGGTGCCCCGGGAGATCTCCACCAGGGTGGCCGCCCCCAGCGCCTGGTTGGTGCGTTTGTGGCGGGTGGTGTCGGACTTGATCTTCCGGAAGCGGGCGGCGGGGTCGGGCTCGTCGACGGGCAGATCGATGAGCCACATGGCGACCTGGTTGCCGAGAGCACCTCTCTGGTCGGCGCGCCGGGTCGACACCGGATTCATGGCGCGGAATTCGATGCCCTCGACGTCGAAGTCCCGGTGGGTGAGTAGGAAGTGGCGTACCGTCCCGGCGACGATCGCCAGGACGGCGTCGTTGACCGAGCCGCCCAGCCCGTTCTTGATCGCCTTCACCTCCTCCAGAGGTCTCTCGGTCCAGGCGAAGCGGCGGTTGGGGCCGATAGGCGGATTGAGCGGAGTCTGGTCGGTGGTGGAGAGCCACCCGGAGCGCAGAGAGTTGACGGTGGCGAGCGTCCGCCCTGCCACGTGCTCGAGTGTCTGGCGCCCCTCGGAGAGGAACGTGCCCATCGAGGTGAGCCGCTCGATACCCCGGCGAGTAGCGCGGGCGGCGGCCGCCACACCCAGCTCGGTGGGGGTGGGCGCCTGCCGCGGCTTCCATTCGGGTGCCTCCTCTATCTCGGAGGTTGGGGAGACACCGAGGAGGATGGTCGTGAGATCCACTCCTGACAGCCCGTCGATCATGCAGTGATGGATCTTGGCGATGATGGCGAAGCGCCCGTCGGACAGGCCCTCCACCACCCACAGTTCCCACAGCGGCTTGGACCGATCGAGCTGCTGGGACACGATCCGTCCGGCGAGCCGCTTGAGGTGGTCGTCGCCCCCGGGCCGGGGAAGGCTGGTGTGGCGTACGTGGTAGTCGAGATTGAAGTCGGAGTCGTCCACCCACACCGGTGACCTGTCATAGGGAACGAAGTCGAGGCGCTGGCGGTAGCGGGGTATGTACTGGAGCTTGGACTCGATGTGGGAACGTACGCGTTCGAAGTCGATCGCCCCGTTGCCCAGCCCCAGGTCGTTGGCCTCGAAGATGACCACCCCGGCGACGTGCATGTGGGTGGTGCGCGACTCCAGAGCCAGGAACGAGCTGTCCAGGTGGGAGAGCGGTTCGAAGTGGAAGTCGGTCACAGACGAAACAATACGCCCAATGCGGCCGAGACATCGGGGGAGACTGCCCAACGCGGGAGGGCACCGACTCCGCCGGTGCCCTCCTCGGCCGTGTCATGGCTTCGCCTTGCAGCCCTACATGTCCGGACGGTGGCAGGTCCAACTAGATCGATACAGTTGGGTCGGGGTCCTTACGGACATAGAACGGTGGAAGGAGGCGCCGGGGCGCATGGTGGCCGACACGGATCAAAGGCTGATCGTGCTCTATGAGAGCCATCGCGGGCCTTCGGGATCCTGATCAAGGAACTCGGCCCGCCCGACCGTTCGATGCCCCTCGACTTCTTCGGCCTCGAGGAATGGGAGGGGTGGCTGAGGGGGGCGCATCCCGAGCAGTACGATCGCCTGCTCGTCTACGACGAGCCATTCGAGCGAGTCTTCGACGATGTGTCGTTCTGGAGCAACATCCTCCGATACGACCCGGCCGTGGTCGAGGAGATCCGGATGTCGATCGAGGAGTATCTGGATTCGAGGTGATGCAAGGAGCCCTGGTCGGTTGGCGACCAGGGCTCATTCGGCGCCCGCGGCAGGATTCGAACCTGCGACCTACCGCTTAGGAGGCGGTTGCTCTATCCCCTGAGCTACGCGGGCACGGGCGGGATGGGTTTGAAGCCGTTTGAGATTCGATGCTGCCCATCCAGGGGACAAGGGTAGGCGAGGAGCGCCCGGCCCTATGCGGTGGCTGAGCTCACGAGGCGGTCCATGCGGCGGCGGAGCCTCGCTTCGTCTTCTCCCTAGTCCGGGTCGGTCGTGGTTGTGGTTCGTAGGCCGAGGAGCGTCCAGGTGGCTCGGCTGAGGTCGACGACGGCGAAGAGTCCCAGTTGCCACGGACCGGTGGTGAAAGCCAGGGTTCCCAGCGCCGCGGCAGCGAACGATCGCTCGTAGACCGTCGCTCGAACCCGGCATGATCGTTTCGCCGCACCATCCACGCGTCGAGAACACCCAGGGCGATGACCACGACCCCGACGACACGCATCCACCCCTCGGTGGTTTCCTCGACCCCGAACACGCCCAAAATCGCACTCGGCCCAGTACCAATCCCGTCCCGACAACGAAGACATGGACGACCCAGACCTGCATCGAACGGGTCACCGACGGGGTGGTCGGCCTCAGATGCCGTATCGCCATGGAGAACGATCCGGAGGGCCACGGACCGAACCCGCCGCCTATGGTCGGTGCCGATGGAGAGGGCTGACACTGTGATCATCGGTGCCGGTCCGGCTGGGTTGGCGACGGCAGCATGCCTCACTCGGCGAGGCGTGAGAACGACCGTGCTCGAGAAGGCCTCGACGGTTGCGCCGGCATGGCACAACCACTACGAGCGCCTGCATCTCCACACCAACAAGGGTGCGTCCGGGCTTCCGCATCGTCCCATGCCCCGTTCGTATCCCCGATACCCGTCTCGCGATCAGGTCGCCGACTATCTCGTCGACTACGCCGAGAAGGAGCAACTCGACGTACGGCTCGACTCGGAGGCAGCCCCCGCCGAACGAATCGGCTCCCGGTGGGAGATCAGGACAACTTCGGGTGGCTCATACTCGACCGCCAATCTGGTGGTGGCGACGGGGCTCAGCAGTGTCCCTTCCCTGCCTTCCTACCCTGGTCTAGCGGATTATCGGGGAGAGGTGCTTCACACCGCCACCTATGTGAACGGGAAGCGCTTCCAGGGCGACGACGTCTTGGTGGTCGGCTTCGGCAATTCCGCAGGTGAGGTCGCTCTGGATCTGATCGATCACGGAGCCCGAGTCCAGATCAGTCAGCGATCCCCGACCGTCGTGGTACCGCGCGATGTGCTGGGTCTACCGGTCCTGACTGTCGCCACCTGGCTGTCGGTGCTGCCCCCTCGGTGGGGAGACCGTTTGTCGAAGCCACTGCTCGCGCTGCTCGTCGGCGACATCTCGAAGGTGGGACTTCCCCGAGCAGAGGTGGGCCCGCTCGAGCTGATAGCCACCCAGGGGCGGATTCCGCTCCTCGACATCGGCACGATGGATGCCCTCCGAGACGGTCGTCTCTCCGTTAGACCCGGAATCGATAGCTTCACCCCAGCCAGCGTGTGTTTTACCGACGGTTCCACAGGTGAATTCGATGCCGTCGTGTTCGGTACGGGGTTCACCCCTGCGGTCGAACGGGTGCTGGCAGACACCACCGGGCTGCTCGATGGGAAGGGACGTCCACTCGCCTCCGGAGAGCCTACGGGGGTCGAGGGTCTGTACTTCTGTGGGTTTCGGGAAGTGGCTACCGGCCGTCTGCGACGCATCGGTGTCGAGGCTCACACCATCGCCGACATGATCACCGGCCGGGCCGGTCGCAGAGGTTGAGCAGGGGAAGGAGGTATGCGGCTCACTCCGCCGCCCGGCGTTCGGCCTGGTGGATGGCCCAGGCGGCGTTGATGAGTCCGATGTGGCTGAATGCTTGGGGGAAGTTCCCCAGGAACTCGCCGGTGCGGGGGTCGATTTCTTCGGCCAAGAGGTCGACGTCGTTGGCGTGTCCCACCGTTCGCTCGAAGACTCGACGTGCCTGCTCCACCCGATCGGCCAGGGCGAGGGCGTGGGCGAGCCAGAAGGAGCACAGCACGAAGGCTCCTTCCTCGCCGGGTAAGCCGTCGGCGGTTCGGTAGCGGTGGACGAGCCCCGACGGGTCGACCAACTGTGCCTGGATGGCCTCGATCGTCGACAGCACACGGGCATCGGTCGCCGGCAGGAAGCCGACGATCGGTATCACGAGAGCGGAAGCGTCGAGAGCGCTGGAACCAATCGACTGGGTGAACGCACCTGCGGCTTCGTTCCAACCGTCAGCGAGGATCGTGTCTCTGATCTCCTCCCGCGTCTTGGTCCACGCGTGGATACGCTCGTTGGCCTCGAGCTGGTCGGCCATGTCGATGGCTCGGTCGAGTGCCACCCAGCACATCAGCTTGG
>CAZTXD010000024.1:0-32909 GCA_964617995.1 uncultured Acidimicrobiaceae bacterium | reverse complement strand
CGCGCATCGAATGCGCGCTATAGCGCGCATTCGATGCGCGAAAACGGGGGAAGGCCCGACGTCACCTGCCCTTTGGTGTCCGTTCCTTCTCTCCGTGCCATAAGGGCTCGAGCGCTGTCGCCATCACGGGGGCGGCGTCGGGAATACCCGTCCAGCGCTCGAAAGCGACTGCGCCCTGGGCCACGAGCATTCCCGCCCCGTTGACGGCTGCCAGCCCGCGGGCGCGGGCGGCCGCCAGCAGCGGCGTCTCCGGCGGCACATAGACCAGGTCGAACACGGCGGCCCGGGTCGAGAGCCTGGCGACGTCGAAGGGAACGCCGGAAGTGGTCATTCCCACCGTCGTGGCATTGACCGCCAGGTCGACTCCCTCCAGGGCGTCTTCCAAGGATGGCACTGCCGGCTCCAGACGATCATCGTTGACCTCCCTGATCAGGAGTCGGGCCCGTTCGGGGGTGCGATTGCCGAGGATCACCCGTCGGACGCCGCCCTCGAGCAGGGCGTGCACGACCGCACGGGCGGCGCCCCCCGCCCCCGCCACCGCCACGACAGCCCCGTCCAGCGCGATACCGAGATCCTCGGCCACGGAACGGGCGAACCCGGGAGCGTCGGTGTTGAAACCCAGGAGTGAGCCGTCGTCCGCTCTGACGACCGAGTTCACCGCCCCGATCCGGCGGGCCGCCTCCTCGACCTCATCGCAGCGGGCAGCCGCCTCCTGCTTGTGAGGCGCCGTCACCTGGAAGCCGAGCCACTCTTCGCCCCGGGCGGATCTGAAGAAGTCGTCGAGTTGCTCGACGCCTATCTCCATCAACTCGTAGCGAGCCTCGATGCCGAAATGCGCGAAGGCGGCGTTGTGCATGACCGCCGAGTGACGGCGCTGCAGGGGCGACCCGATGAGGGCCACCCGCTTCATTGAGAGTCGGGGAACCGAACGTGCTCGATGACCTCGGTGACCCAGTGCTCGAGCTGACCCGGATCGGGGGTCATGGTGTGAAGCATGATGCGCTGGACCCCGGCGTCGATGCGTGCCTGGAGCGACTCCACGATGTCATCGGGCGTCCCGAACAGATACACCCGCTCGAGGTAGGCGGGGCCGCGGGCATCGCTCATGACCCGGAGAAAGGCGTCGTGCTGCTCGGCGAGGGCCTTCTGGCGGTCCTCGGTGAGAACCAGATGGACGAAGTTCTCGTGCGCAACGGTCAAGGTGGACGGATCCCGCCCGTTGGCAGCCAGGTAGCCAGCCAGCTCCTCCCAATCTCGGGCTATGTCCTCGGGAGGGCAGGTGGGCCGGGGGATCCAGCCCTCCGACCGGAGGATCCGTTCCTTGACCGCTTCCACCAGACGCGGCAGATCGGGCGAGCCGGGATCGGCGAGCTGGGACCCGCCACCGATCCACACGTCGGGTCGCCGGGAGAGACGCGGCTCCACCTGCACATCTTCGATGGTGTAGAACTCGCCCTGGTAGGTGACGGTCTCACCCTCCAGCAGAGGCAGGATGATGTCGAGGATCTCGTCGGTGCGTGCGCCTCGCTCCGACTTCTTGACGCCGGTAGCGGCGTACTCGGGCGGATACCAGCCGATTCCTGCCCCCAGGATCGTGCGGCCGGCCGATAGGAAATGGAGGGTGGCGAGCTGCTTGGCCAGCAACACCGGCTCCCGGATGGGCAACACCATGACGGAGGTGCCCAGCTTCACCCTCTCGGTCACCCCGGCCACGAGTGAGAGCGCGCTGATGGGCTCCAGGAACGACACCGAGTAGAACTGCCTGGCGGCGAACAGGTGGTCGGTGATGAAGATCGATTCGAAGCCGAGATCTTCCACACTCCGGGCGAAGTCGATCATCTGACGGGCGCGTTCGGGGCCGTCATCGGCCCAGATGAATGAAGGGAGAAAGACCCCGAACCGCTCGACATTGCTCATCCGCTCACCTCTCGACCCTCCGCGCCTGCGGAGTCAGCCTGCTGGTTGTGGCAACCGTTTTCCTCGCCGGGCACGCTACCAAGCCGGCGGGCGGTCCACAACGCCGGCACTCTCACCGAGCCCCGATCTGAACCTCGATGGGATCGAAGCCGGTCAGAGAGAACGTGAACCTCGACCCGGAGTCGATCGGCACCGGCGGGATGACCGAGCCGGTGATGATCGAGTCCCCCGCCCTCAACCTCTCACCGTTGGCAGCCAGGGTGCCAGCCACGGTGGCAACGACCTCGGGATACGGTCCGGTCAGCTCCTGCAGGTCGGTGACGGCAGCCGTCTCCACCCCGTCCACGAGGATGCCCGCCACGAGCCCGGTCGTGTCGATTCCGGCCCGACCCGGATCGTTCTCGCCCAGCACCACGCCTGCGTGGAAGATGTTTCCCGCCAAGATGTCGGCTACCCGGGACGCTTCGACGGGCAGGTCGATGTCGGCCAGCTCTATCGCCGGGCCGAGAGCGGCCACGGCGGCTCGCGCCTCGGCGATCGAGGCACCGGGGCCGACATCGGCACCCATGTAGACGGCTATCTCGAACTCTACGACCCCGCCGGTCCAGCCTTGGGACGACACCGCGGCCCCCGAAGGCAGCCACGTCCTATCGGTGAGATAGCCGATGAGGGGAGCGGTTGTGCCCATCGTCTCCCGGGCGGTGGGGGCGCCGAAACCCACCTTCCACCCGATGGCGGTCGCACCCTCGGCGAGCTCCGCGGCCCGTGCCTCGAACTGACGGGCCAGGCCGGCCACGACTCGGGCGTCCTCCCAGGGTCTGCTCACCGGCGGGCCTCGTGATCGACCTCGTAACCCGAGTCCTCCAATGAACCGCACCCGTTCCATCCCCATACGAGCACCGCGTCCTCCGTCCCGGTGTTGACGAAGCCGTGCCACCGGCCCCGCGGCGTCCAGACCACATCGCCCTTCCGCGCCGGAGCCATTCCCTCGTCGACATGGATCTCACCCGAGCCCTCGACGACGATGAAGAACTCGTCGGCGTTGAGATGGCGGTGGCGGTCGTGACGAGCCTGAGGGGGCAGCACCGTCCAGCCCAGGAGGAAGTCACTGGTGCCGGCGGTCGCCTGGTCGATGAGGAACTGGACCCGCATGTCCACCCACCCTTCGTCCTGGCGGAGTCCGCCCACATGAGGGACCTGATCCAGGTTGGTGTGGATACGCTCCGTCATCGGTTTCCTCCCAACAGGTGATAGACGTCGAACACGGTGACGAAGTCACGATGGTCGATCCCCAATCCCCGGCACGCGTTGAGCAGCTCGTTGGCGACGGCTCCGAGCGGAGCCGGCGAGCCCTGACGGCGTGCCACCTCCAGGGCAAGGACCATGTCCTTCTGCTGGAGGGTGACGTCGGCCAGCGGCTTGTCGGGCATATCCAGGATGAACGGCCCCCGGTAGGCCATCACCGGCGAAGCAACCACTGACTTGAGCATCGCATCGACGGCCACTTCTCTGTCGACCCCACCCTTCTCCGCCAGTGCCACGGCCTCACAGAACACGACCATCTCCACGATCAGAGCCAGGTTGATCGCCACCTTCATCTGCACGGCGGTGCCGGAGGGACCGATATGGCTGACCTTCGAGCCGATGTCGTAGAGGACCGGTTCCACTCTCTCGAAGACCGCCCGATCCCCGCCGACCATCGTCGAGGCCGACCCGGCCTCGACGGTCACCGGGCTTCCCGAAAGAGGGGCGTCGAGCATTGTCAGTCCCCGGCCGGTGAACTCGGCGGCTACCCGCTCGCTCACGATCGGATCGATCGTGCTCATGTCTAGATAGACCCCACCCGGATCCAGGCCGGAGATGACACCGTCGTCGCCCAACGCCACCGACTCCACTGCGCGGGCATCGGTCACCATGGAGAACACGATCTCGGCGCCAGAAGCGACCTCCCGGGGTGAGTCGGCCCAGTGCATGCCCTCGGCCCGAAGGCGATCCCCCTTCTCGGGGGTACGGTTCCAGCCGGTCACCGTGTGGCCGGCGGCCATGAGCCGCGGCACTATGACCTGTCCCATGTCGCCGAGTCCTATCCATCCCAGGTTCAACTCGCCACCTCCCCGGAGTTCCCAACGTCGATCACATGGCCTCCACTAACCGGCCGGGGGACCTGTGGACGCCCGGATGACCAGCCGGTGGTCGACCGACCGCGCCGGCGACTCCGGCTTGCCTTCCAGCAGATCGAACACCAGCCCGGCACCGCGCCGGCCCAGCTCGATGAGAGGGATCCTCACCGTCGTGAGAGGAACCGACGCGTAAGCGGCGAACTCGATGTCGTCGACGCCTGCCACCGAGACCTCTGCGGGCACGTCTCGCCCCCTGTCGAGCAATCGACGCATCGCGCCGATCGCCATCATGTCGTTGGCGGCCACGATCGCCGTCGGTGCTCCCGCCTCGATCAGCCTCCCTGTGGCCTCGGCGCCACCTTCCATCGAGAACCACCCGCACTCCGCCATCTTCGGGTCGAGGTGGATCCCGGCGGCCTCCATCGCCTGCCGGTAGCCGTCGTAGCGAACCTCGCTCACGGCCAGTTCCGGAGGCCCGGACACATAGCCGATCTCCCGGTGTCCCAACCCCACCAGGTGATCGACGACCGACCTCATAGCCGCCCGGTTGTCGATGGCCACCCGGGGCGCCGGATAGGAATTCTCCGACATGGCCACCACCACGCCGCCGAGCGCTTCGTAGCGCTCCAGGAGGGCCCCGAGGGCCTCGACGTAGTCGGGCGCCGTCAGGCCGGAGGCGACGAGGACGATGGCGTCCACCCGGTGGGACATGAACGCCCTGATCAAAGAGATCTCCTTGGCGGCGTCACGGTCGGAGCTGGCGACGAACAAAGCATGGTCCCGGGACCCGGCCACGTCTTCCAGTCCCCGGATGATCTCAGAGAAGTACGGATCGGAGACGTCGTGGACCATCACCCCGATGGTCTGGGACCGGGCGGTGGCGAGGGCGCGGGCGAGCCGGTTGGGCTCGAAGCCGAGCCGATCGGCCGCGTCGAGAACCCGGCTCCGGGCGGCGGCGCTCACCGGGTGGGAGCTCCCGGAGAGGACCCGCGAGGCGGTCGATACCGACACGCCCGCCGAGCGGGCGACGTCACGGAGGGACGTCACCGGGCGGTGCAGGCTGTCGGCCGTGTGATCGTCGTCGCCAACGCGGGTCACGGATCAACCCTACCGTCCACCGCCAGGCCCCTCTCCCGGTCGATGTGAGGGCCGGCTAACCCGGGGACCGCTTGACGCACAGTACCGGAACGGTGGCGTCGTGGAGGATGTCGAGGGCGTTGGAACCCAGTAGGAGCTTGCCCGTGGCCGACCGGGTCCTGATGCCGATCACGATCAACTCGGCGTCGTGGGAGGCGACCGTGGCGATGAGGTCCTCCGCCGGCGACTGGCCGCGGACGTACTCATGGGTGCAATGGTCGACGTCGGCGTCGTGCAGCCGCTGATGGACCCGTTCCAGGGCGGCGGTATAGCGCACGTAGTCGGCGGAGTCCTCGTCCCCTCCCACCTTCGAATGCACCACCACCACCTTTCCATCCCGGAGATGGGCCTCCTCGATAGCCCGGTCCAGGGCCGCCTCCCCCTCGGGAGAGTCGACGTAGCCCACGACTATGTCCATCTGCTCATCTCCTGTCGCCTGCCTGTGAGACTAACTCCGAGAGACCCGTCCGCCCGCAGCCTACAATCGATTGCCCGATAGGGCGACGCGCCGGGGCGCCGTCGTCCCCGACCCCAGGAGCACCCACGGATGACACCCGATCCCGAGCACGTGACCATCCACGAGGAGGTGGAGGGATCTCCCATACCGGTCCGATTGATGTACGTGGAGACCTGGGATGGGCTCTATACCCCACTCGGTTTGCGCCTCCCGCCCGGAGACGGCCCCCATCCGTTGGTTCTCCTCGCCTCCGGCAACGGAGGAGGAGGCATGGGGTGGGTACGCCGGGCCGTTCGCCACCAGGGCTACATCATGGATCGTCTCTTGGAAGCCGGCTACGCCTGTGCCTGGCTTCGCTATCGAACGGAGGTGGAGCTGGGTTACGACGAAGGAGGGCCGCTGGTACGTGACATGCGGCAGGGACGTCCGCTGTTCAATCGGTCACCCCTCGAGTACGAGGACGAGATCGCCGTGATAGAACACCTCATGACTGTGCCGGGCCTGGACCCCGATCGGATAGGCATGATCGGGATGAGCCACGGCGGGGAGATGGTTCTCAAGATCACCTCCGAGTACCACGGCGCCGCCGTCGGCGTGGCCTCCGAGCCCGCGGCCCACGAGTTCCTGGCCTTACACCCAGATCACACGGCGTTCGTGAACCCCGACACGGGCCTGCGCAACATCGAGGGCATGCAGATGACGGACACCGAGAAGGTGCGCGCCCGTATCCAGCTCGAACGGGCGACACCCAGGCTCGAAGCCATCTCCACTCCTCTTCTCATCATGGGCCGGGAACACGACCACCTCCAGGGTATCTTCCGCACCACCTACGAGCTGCTGGCGGAAGCCGGCAAGGACGTCGAGTGGGTCTCCTGGGACCACCCGCTCCACGGCTACATCTTCCCCCAGCGGGGCGACGACGGCGACTATCACCTCGACTCCGTCCAGCTGGCCGCCATCAACGGCGTCATCGCCTATCTCGATCGCTACCTGAAATGATGGGAGGGTCCGTCATGGTGCCGGACCCGTCGTACCTCGGACGACCAGCTCGGTGTCGAATATCTGCTGCGGCGTGCTGGGACTCCTCGGTAGCCGCCGGCGGGGTGGAGCTGATGGCTCCACGTTCCCGGGAGGAGCGCCGCCGTGTCGACATGGTCGAGGTAGCCCGGTGACCACGGTGTCGCTCCCTACCCGGGCCGGCGGTGTCGAGAGCTACGAGCTCGGTCGGCGCGTTGCCGTCTCCCCCGTCGCCGGCAGACCCCGCTCCCGCGTCGCCTACGCCGCCGTCCATGTGGTGGCCGACCCGCTCGGTGATCCGGTCGGCACAACCGCCATCGACTGGGAAGCGACCCTGGCCTTTCGCCGTCACCTGTGGGCGCTGGGCCTGGGCGTGGCAGAGGCGATGGACACCGCTCAACGGGGCATGGGTCTCACCACCTCCGACGTCCACCGCCTGATCCGGCTCTCGATGGGGGAAGCGAGGGCGGTCGGCGGCCTCATCGCCTGCGGGATCACGACGGACGACCTGACCGGGTCCGTTCACGGCACCGACGAGATCGTCGCCGCCTACCTGGATCAGCTCGCCCTGGTCGAGGAGGGCGGGGGGACCGCAGTGGTCATGGCCAGCCGGGCCCTCGCCCGGTCGGCGGCGACGGCCGACGAATACGCCGACGTCTACCGGCGTGTCATCTCCCAGGCCTCCGGGCCGGTCATCCTCCACTGGCTGGGACCCATGTTCGACCCTTCCCTGGAGGGCTATTGGGGAAGCCATGACCCGGAGACGGCAATGCGGTCACTGCTGGCGATCGTGCACGAGAACCGGTCCCTCGTCGACGGCGTGAAGATCTCCATGCTCGACGACGAGCTCGAGGTCGAGTTTCGCCGTGCGCTCCCCACCGGTGTCCGCTGCTACACGGGAGACGACTTCAACTTCCCCCACCTGATAGCCGGGGACGACCGGAGCCATTCCGATGCCCTCCTGGGCATATTCGACGCCATCGCCCCCGTTGCGGTGACGGCCCTCCATGCCCTCGACGAGGGGGATCGGGATCGGTACGAGCAGCTCCTCGCCCCCACCGTTCCGCTCTCCCGCTGCATCTTCGAGGCTCCTACCTACCACTACAAGACGGGCCTGGTATTCCTCTCCTACCTGATGGGTCACCAGGACCACTTTCGCATGGTGGGAGGCCGGGAAGGCGATCGGTCGATCGTCCACCTCGCCGAGCTGGTGAGGCTGGCCGACGCCGCCGGTCTCTTCTTGGACCCCGACGAGGTGGCGAAACGCCTCTCCCCTGTCCTCGCCACGGCCGGGCTCGTTTGAGGTCGTGGAGATCCCCGTCGTCGCCGCCTGGGGCGCGAGGTGCTGGAGACGAAATCGACCGCTGCGAACGTCGGGTGTGAACGGCGCGCGGTGACCGTCTCAACCGGTCAGGGCGTTGTTGGCCTCACTGACGGTCTCGACGGCGATGACATCGGCGATCATCGACTCGATGTCCGCCGCGGCGACCAAGACCTGCGCCCCGGCCTGGGTCACATAGTCGTCGACCGGGATCGAGATCTCGGCCACCGAATCTCCCAGTCCCCGCATCGTCCACGCCAGCGACACCGCCTGGGTCAAACCGAGGTTGGAGTCGACGATGACGTGGGGGGCGATGGTCTGGGCGACGGACAGCGCGTCCTGGGGATCGGCGAAGTTGCCGAGACGACCGAGCATGTCGATGAGGAATTCACGCTGGCGCTCGTTGCGGGTGAGGTCGTTCACCCCCCGCATCGTCACCCACCGGCCGTCCTCGGTCATCTCCTGGGTGTTGCGGCTCCGGAGCCACGCCAGGGTGTCGGCACCGTCGGCCATTTGACATCCGCCGTCGAGGTCGAGGTTGGCCCGCCTGTCGCGCACGGGCCGCTCCAGGCAGATCTCGTATCCGCCCAGGTCATCTACCACCTCCTGGAAGCCGTCCATGTCGACCAGGGCCAGGTGGTCCACCCCCAACCCGGTGAGGGACTCCACCGTCGCCAGCAGCGTGGACTCGCCGTTCATCCCCTCACATCCCTGCAGCGTGTCGCTGATGCGCTCCCGGCCGCACGGCGTCGACACCCACAGGTCGCGTGGCAACGACAACAGGGCGACCTTGTCTCCGTCGCGGGCCCGGATCAGCAGGAGGATGACGTCGGCACGCGACCCCTCGAAAGCCCCGAAACCGTTGAGGTCGTCGAGGCCGGTGCGGGTGTCGGATCCGACCATCAACAACGTGTCGACGCCGTCTCGAGCCGAAGGGATCGGAGGAAGGCGGAACTCGGGCACGGCAGTCACGTCGGGATTGTCATCCCCGCTGTTCTCCAGAGGCGGTGCCGCCACGGTGTCGAGCCGCTCGATCTCCACGCGGTCCAGGTCCCGCCAGGTCGCCATGGCGACGATGCCGACGAGGATCACCACGCCTGCCAGAAGGCCACCCGCCAGCCATGGCCAGCGGCGGCGCCAATCGCGTTCAGATAAAACTCTCACCCCTGTCCTAGCCCCGGAAGTCGATGATCGGACGATACCCGCAGGGTCGCGCCGGGAAACATGATAACCGGTCACGACCGGTACACGCCTGGTGAGACCCCCATTACCCTGCCCGGCGTCATGACACCCGAAGAGTTCCGGGAAGCCGGACACGCCGCCATCGACTGGGTCGCCGACTACCTGGAAGGCGTCGAAGGCCATCCCGTCCTCTCCCGGGTCGACCCGGGATGGCTGCGAGCATCCCTGCCGCCGTCTCCACCCAACGAGGGAGAGGCCTGGGAGGCGATCCTCCGGGACCTGGAGGAGGTGGTCGTGCCGGGGCTGACCCACTGGCAGTCACCCGGCTTCTTCGGGTTCTTCCCCGCCAACTCCTCGGGGCCGTCGGTGCTGGGGGACCTGGTGGCATCCGGTCTGGGCGTGCAGGGCATGCTCTGGGCGACGTCACCCGCCTGCACCGAGCTGGAGACCCATGTCCTCGACTGGCTGGCAGAGATGTGCGCCCTTCCCGACCGCTTCCGTTCGACGTCGGCGGGAGGCGGGGTGATCCAGGACTCGGCGTCCTCGGCCACCCTGGTGGCCCTCCTGGCGGCCCGCGAACGCGTCACCCACGGGCAGGCCAACCGGCATGGGCCGGGAGGAGATCTGACGGTCTACACCTCCGAGCACGGACACTCCTCGGTCGACAAGGCGGTGCGCATCGCCGGATACGGCTCGGAGCGTCTCCGTCATGTGGGCGTCAGGCTCGACCACTCCCTCGACCCCGACGCCCTCGAGGACGCCATCGTGGCCGACCGGGCCGAGGGGCTCACACCTGCGGCGATCGTGGCGACGGTGGGGACGACATCGTCGGGGGCGGTCGACCCGGTGGCCGACATAGCGGCGGTGAGCGCCGCTCACGGGATGTGGCTGCACGTCGACGCCGCCTATGCCGGAACCGCCGCCGTCCTGGGAGACATGCGATGGATCCTCGATGGGCTCGACCGGGCCGACTCCTACGTGTTCAACCCCCACAAGTGGATGCTCACCAACTTCGACTGCTCGGCGTTCTTCGTCGCCGATCGTGCCCGGCTCATCGAAACGCTCACGGTGCTGCCCGAATACCTCGCCAACCAGGCGACGGCATCCGGGGCGGTGATCGACTACCGCGACTGGCAGATCCCGTTGGGCCGTCGCTTCCGGGCCCTCAAGCTGTGGTTCGTCATCCGATCGTTCGGGGTCGAGGGGATCCGCCGCCACGTCCAGAACGGCATCGACCTGGCCCAGGAGCTGGCCGCCTGGGTGAACGCCCATCCCGACTTCGACGTGGTGGCGCCCCACCCCTTTGGCCTGGTCTGCCTGCGCCACCGCGACGGGGACGCCGTCAATCGGCGGATCGTGGATGCGGTCAACGGCTCCGGGGAGGCGTATGTCACCCATACCGTCCTGGACGGCGCCTACACGATACGCGTGGCGATCGGGACGCCTACCACGACCCACCAGCACGTGGCCCGACTGTGGGAACTCATCCAGGCGGCGGCCTGATCAGTTCGCGTCTTCGCTTTTCAGTCACCGAGAACCGAAAACCGATGACCGCCGTCAGGCGATGACCGCCGTCAGGCACGCAATCCGAGCAGATTCCTCGTCATCATGGCGGTGGCACCCCAGAGGACGTCCCCCTCCAGGTCGTAGAACCACACCCGATGGCCGTTCCAGTCCTCGTACCGCCACTGGCTCTCCTCGGCCAGGTCCGCCAGTGCCGGCCGGTAGATCCTGACCACCTCCCGCGGTGAGGGCACGAGGGCGGGGGGACGGGCGAGGCGGCCCACGACCGGTACCACCATGAGCCGGAATTGGACGGTGTCGATGGGCGGCAGGTAACCGATCACCTCGACCTCAGAGGGCTCGATGCCGACTTCCTCTTGGGCCTCCCGCAAGGCGGTGCCCACCGGCCCGCCGTCTTCGGGATCGGGGCGGCCCCCGGGAAAGGCGATGTGACCGGCGTGGGTGGGCATGGTGTCGGGGCGTTTGGTGAGGATCAGCCGGGTGTCACCATGAGCATCGTCGTATATCGGGATCAGCACCGCCGCCCGGTCGAGTTCGCCGGGTGGCGGGGGAGCCGGCGCCAGGTGGAGTCGATCCCACACACCCCGATCGTAGGGGCTCACATCGTCAACACCACCAGGACGACCACCACCAGGACCGCGACGACACCCACCGAGACGACCGCTACGGACACGGTGGCTGTGGCCCGACGGGTCACCAGGTGGAGATACGCCCACGCCCCCAGGAGGGAACCGGCCAGGTCGGCGACGACGTCGAGGGCCTCGAAGCCGCGGAGGGGGCGGGCCGTCTGAAGGGCCTCGATCATGAGCCCGAAAGCGAACGCTCCCAGCGCCGCCGCCTGCAAAGCGGCAGGAAGAGAGACCCCGCGTGCCGACACCAGCCACTCGGCGAGGAGGATCGCCAGCAGGAACGAAGCGGCGGCGTGGCCGAGGAGGTCGATTCGGTCCCAACCCGCCGGGGCAATCGGAGGAACCTCGCTGCTCAGCCCCAGGTAGGCGAACGCCGCCGCCCAGGCGAGAGCCACCCACCCGCTCCAGCGGTGGATCGGCTCGGATCTGCTCCCGGCGGGCATCGTTCTCCCCTTCGACGCCGCCCACACTAGGTGCCTCCCCAACCCGCCACGGCGATACTGTGGAGCACCCATGCCACCGGCCCCACCCGAGCAGATCGAGACGGAGAGGCTCCTCCTGAGGCGCTTCCACCGCCGCGATGTGTCGTCGCTGGAGGAGGGAGTCCGTTCCTCTCTGGTCGATCTCAACGAGTGGCTGCCCTGGGCTCACATGGACTACACCCGAGACGATGCAGTGGCCTTCATCCGCGATTCGGTGCAAGCGTGGCGGGAGGCCAAGGCCTTCGACTACACCATCAGGGCGAAGGAGGAACCGGACCGTCATCTGGGCAACATCTCCATATGGCAGACCTCCCGCACAGGCCGCATCGGAGAGATCGGCTACTGGGTCCGCACCGAGCTGGTCGGTCGGGGCTATGCCACCGAAGCGACCCGCGCCGTGATGAGCGCCGGCTTCGACGACATGGGCCTGCACAAGATCACCCTCCGCATCGCCGTGGGAAACAAGGGCTCCGAACGGGTCGCGGAGAAACTCGGCTTCACCATCGAAGGCGTCCTGCGCGAGGAGCTGTTGATCAGGGGCAACTGGGTGGACCACACCCTCTACACGATGCTGGAGGGAGAGTTCAGGCGACGTCACAGCCGCCGATGAAGCCAACCACCTCCACGATGTGGCGGGCAGACCGTCGGCGCCTCGGTGGAGGCGCCACCCGTCGGTCAACCGCCGGCGGCGAGCACCCGGGAGGCGTCACCGAACACGGTGACGATGGTAGGGAGCACCCCGATGACCACGGTCAGCGCGACGGTGATCCCCAGGGCGAGCGCCAGCGATCCGGCAGGAGCCTCCTGGTCGCGCACATGGACGGGTGCCTCATCCAGCCACACCGCCTTGACGACACGGGCGTAGTAGTAGAGAGCGATGACGGTGTTGACGGCGGCGACCACGGCGAGGACGACGGTGGCCACACCTCCGGCCAGGATCACCGAGCGGAACATCACGAACTTGGCGAACCAGCCCGCCAGCGGAGGGATGCCTGCCAGCGAGAAGAAGAACACCCCCACCAGCAGTCCCAGGCGGGGGTTGTAGCGACCCAGACCGCCCCACCCGTCCACGTCGCCCGATCCGGTGGCACGGGCCCCGGCTATCACCACCGAGAAAGCGCCCAGGTTCATGAGGGCGTAGATGACCATGTAGATGATGGTGGCTGCGAAGCCCTCGGTCAGGTCGGATCCCGCCACGGCAGCGGCGGTGAACGGCACCAGCATGAACCCGGCCTGGGCGATCGATGAGTACGCCAGGAGCCGCACGATGTTGGTCTGGCGCAGAGCCGACAGGTTCCCCAGTGTCATCGAGAGGGCGGCCAGCACCCACAGCGCCGGCGCCCACACCTCGGTGAGGCCCGGCAACGCCAGGTAGAGCACTATCAGCATGGCGATGAACCCCGCCACCTTGGAGTTGACCGAGAGATAAGCCGTGATCGGAGTGGGCGCCCCCTCATATGTATCGGGCGCCCAGAAGTGGAACGGCACCGCCGACACCTTGAAGCCGAACCCCACCAGGAGGAACAGGACCGCCATTATCATCGCCGGCTCCCCCGCCATGTCCGCGGAGAGAACCGCCAGGTCGCCGAACGCCACCGCCCCCGTCATCCCGAAGATGAGCGACATCCCGAACAGCATCATCGCCGTCGACAGGACCCCGAGGATGAAGTACTTCAACGAAGCCTCGTTGGAGCGGACGTCCCCCTTGCGCCACCCTGTGAGGAGGAACAGGGGAGCCGTGGTCAGCTCCAGACCGATGAACAGCGCGATGAGGTCGCGGCCCGAGGACATCACCATCGATCCCAGGAGCGACGACATGAGCAGCAGGTAGTACTCGCCCTGGTAATAGCGGTCCGACTCGATGTAGGACACCGACATCAGCAGGACCAGGTAGGCGCCGACGATGAGCAGCCCCTTGAGCACGAGGGCGAACGTGTCGACCACGTAGGCGCCGTGGAACATCGTGCGGGTGGTCCCGTCGACGGCCAGCACGATGAGGGGTACGGCGGCCAGGGCGGTGCCCGCCACCGCCAGCGTGGCTACCCAGTACTTCCTGCTTCGGGGCAGGAACAGGTCGAGCGTGAGGACGGCGAGGATGGTCCCCACCACGACGAGCTCGGGCGCCAGGGCGAGGTAGTCGACTGTCATGAGGCGCCTACGGCGCCGTTGTCGGTTCTCGGTTCTCGGTTGTCAGTCGACCGACAACCGATGACCGACGACCGATGACCACGAGCGAAGCGAGCCGTCATCCGCCTACCCCTGCGGTCACGGTTCCTGAGCCGAAGGCCATGTCGACGAGGGAGGTGACCACCTCGCTGGTGGACCCGAAGACCAGGTCGGGGTAGAACCCCACGACGACGGTGAAGATGACCAACGGCGCCCAGGCCGTCAGCTCGTAGGCATCGGCATCGTGGAACGTGTGTCCCGCCCACTCATCGGAGGGCTCGCCGAAATTGACCTGCTGGAGCATGTAGAGCATGTAGCCGGCGGTGAGCACGGTGCCGATGGCCCCGGCGACCATGGCGCTGCGGAACACGGTGAGACTGAGACCGTCGAGGGGGTTGTAGGAACTGACCAGCGCCATGAACTCGCCCCAGAACCCGGCCAGCCCGGGGAGGCCGAGGGAGGCCATGGCCGTGAACGCCAGCAGCCCCCCGATGACGGGCATCAGCTTCATCTGGCCCCCCAAGCGCGCCATCTCCCGGGTGTGGTAGCGGTGAGACATGGACCCCGCCAGGAAGAACAGGAGGCCGGTGATGAGGCCGTGGGCGACCATGCCGATGATGGCGGCGTTGATGCCCACGTCGGTGAGGGTGGCGATGCCCAGCATCACGAAACCCATGTGGCCCACCGAGGAGAAGGCGATCAACCGTTTCACGTCGGTCTGGGCCAGACATGCCAGCGCGCCGTAGATGATCCCGATCACGGCCAGGATGGCGATGGCGGGTGCCCAACGGATGGCCTCGTCGGGGAGGATGGGCAGCGAGATGCGCACGAACCCGTAGGTCCCCAGCTTCAGCAGGATGGCGGCCAGGAGGACCGAGCCGACGGTGGGAGCTGCGGTGTGAGCATCGGGCAGCCAGGTGTGGAGCGGCCACATCGGCACCTTGACCGCGAAGCCCAAGAAGAGACCCGCGAAGACGAGGAAGGCGAATGTGCCCGTGAAGGAGCCTGCCGCTCCCAGGCTGGTGAGCTCGACGATGTCGAACGTGCGTTCACCGAAGTCGCCCGAACCGAAGTAGAGGGCGAGAAACCCCAGCAGCATGAAGGCCGACCCGAACAGCGTGAAGAGGAAGAACTTGATGGAGGCATAGATGCGGGTCTCGATCACACGGCGGAAGCCGGGGATCTTGCGGGGAGCCTTGTCGCCCCAGATGCCGATCATGAAATACATGGGCAGCAGGACGATCTCGAAGAAGATGAAGAAGAGCACCAGATCGAGGGCTACGAAGGTCCCGTTCATCCCGGTGGCGAGGAGCAGGGTGAGCATCAGGAACGCCCGGGGGTTCCGTGGCTCCTCCCAATGGTCCCACGAGTAGATGATCGACAGCACCACCACGAAGGTCGAGAGGACCAGCAGGGGGAGGCTGATCCCGTCGACCCCCATGTGGAAGTTGGCGTTTATGGCCGAGATCCAGCTCGTGTTGACCTCGAACTGGTAGCTGTTGTAGCCGCCGGCGCCCAGGTCGAAGCGGCCCACTACTACCAGGGAGAGGACGAAGGCCACCAGGGACACCAGGAGGGCCGTGCCCTTCACGGCGGTCTCCCGCTCCTTGGGGATCAGACCCAATAGCAGCATGCCCGCCACCGGCAGGAACACGATCAGGGGGAGGCCCCAAGTATCGAACCACTCCATCGGAATCAGCCCTCTCTATCGAACCAGCACGAACACGATCACCAACACGAGCGTCCCTACCACGAAGGATGCCGCGTACTGTTGCACCCGCCCGGTCTGGAGCTTGCGCAGCCCCGAACCGGCGGCGTCGGCCGCCGCCGACAAACCATTGAAGACCCCGTCGACGGCTCGCTGGTCCACCCCGCCGTAGACGAAGCGGCCGACGTGGTAGATGACTCCGCCCACCCCGTTGACGATGCCGTCGATGACGTAGTCGTTGGTCCAGTTGACGAACCGGGCCAGAGGGCCTTTGGTCATGCCCATCAGGCCGAGGGCGGCATCGTCCATGTAGTACCGGCGGCGCAGCAGCGGATAGAGAGCCGGGATCTCGAACCGATCCCGTTCCCGCTGGGTTTGCCGGTCCCGAGCGAAGAGCATCCATCCCAGGGCGATGCCCAGCACGGCGGCCCCCAGCCCGGCTCCGGCCAGCAGGAAGTCGATGGACTCGGCATGGTGGTCGCCCATCGGCACCACCCTCACCCCCAGCCACTCGGTGAAGTTGCCCAAGACGGGCCAGCTCAACCCGGGAATGTTGAGCAGCCCGGCCACCACCGACGGGACCGCCAGCGCCACCAGCGGGACCGTCATCACCGCCGGCGCTTCGTGCGGATGCCCCTCGCCCTTGTAGGTGCCGTGGAAGGTGAGGGCCACGCAGCGGGCCATGTAGAAGGCGGTGACGAACGCCCCGGCCACGGCGATCCACATCACGGCCGTGTAACCCTCGAATCCGAGGGTGGCGAGGATCTCGTCTTTGGACCAGAAGCCGGCGAAGGGGAATATGCCGGCCAGGGCCAGTGAGCCGATCACGAAGGTGGCGTAGGTGCGGGGCATGTCCTTGCGCAGCCCCCCCATGTCGGACATGTTGTTGGAATGGACGGCGTGGATCACCGAGCCCGCTCCCAGGAAGAGGAGGGCCTTGAAGAAGGCGTGGGTGAATAGGTGGAACAACCCGGCGGTGTACCCGCCGGCGGCGACGGCGGTCATCATGTAGCCGAGCTGGGAGACCGTCGAATAGGCCAGGACCTTCTTGATGTCGTCGGCGACCAGGGCCAACAGGCCCATGGCGAACAGGGTGATCGCCCCGATGGCAACCATCCACGGCCGGATGTCGAAGGCGATCTCCTGATAGAAGGGGAACATGCGGGCCATCAGATAGACCCCGGCGGTCACCATGGTGGCGGCGTGCATCAGCGCCGACACCGGCGTGGGACCGGCCATAGCGTCGGGCAGCCAGATATGGAACGGGAACTGGGCAGACTTGCCCATCGCTCCGATGAAGAGCAGCACCCCTCCGGCCACGGCCACCGTTTGGAGAGCGCCGTCGTGGGCCGCGGCCGCCTCGGCGATGGAGAAGAAGCCGAAGTCGCCGATGGCCACGCCGACGAGAATCGCACCGAGGACCAGGCCGATGTCGGCCACCTTGTTGACCATGAACGCCTTGTTGCCGGCGTTGACGTTCTCCTGGTCCTCCCAGTAGAAGCCGATCAGCAGGTAGGAGGCGAGGCCCACCCCTTCCCAGCCGATGATGAGCTGGATGAGGTTGGGAGCGCCTACCAGGATCAGCATCGCCCCGGCGAAGAGGGAGAAGGCGGCGAAGAACCAGGGGACCCGGCGGTCGCCGTGCATGTACCCGACGGCGTAGATGAAGATCACCAACCCCACCAGGCTGACCAGGAAGTACATCATGATCGACAGCCCGTCGACCACCCAGCCGAGCTCGAACACGAACCCCGACCCGATGTGGCCAACGGCGAAGGTGACCTCGTGGAGGATCCCTTCGGCCATGTTCTGGACCAGGAGCACGGTGGCCCAGATCGTGTTGATGGCCAGGGCGGCGATGGCGAACTCGGCCCCCTGGTATCTCATCCGCTTGCCGACGGCGAGGATGGCCAGGAAGGCCACGAACGGCGACACCAGCATGATCCCCGCCGTATCCGCGAAAAACCCGCCGGAGGCGAGCTGCGATACCTCGGAGGCGGCTGCCAGCTGAGAAGTCATTGCCCGTCGCCTCCGACAGCAGCGCCTACGGCGCCGTTATCAGTTCTCAGTTCTCGGTTAACAGTCAAGTGACAACTGAGAACCGAAAACCGATAACCGCGAACGAAGTGAGCGTTCACCATCGCATCAGGTCCAGCTCGTCGACGTTGGCGGATCGGCGATTCCGGAAGATCATGAGGATGATGGCGAGACCGATCCCGACCTCGGCGGCGGCGACCGTGATGACGAAGATGGCAAAGACCTGACCGACGGCCTCGGTCGTGCGGAGAACGGCCTCGAACACCACCAGATTGACATTCACCGCCGCCAGCATGAGCTCCACCGACAGCAGCACGAGAACGGCGTTGCGTCGCACCAGCAGGCCGTAGATCCCGAGGGAGAAGAGGGCCGCGGCCAGGATGAGGAACTGGTTGGCGATCATGCGGCGCCTCCGGCACGAGCGCCTGCGGCGACGTTATCAGTTCTCGGTCCTCGGTCATCAGTCGAAGGACAACTGAGAACCGAAAACCGAACCGCGCGAGCGCAGCGAGTCATACGGCGCGCCTTTGCTCTTCCTCGAGGGGGGTCAGGTCGCGGCGGGCGACTGTGATGCCGCCGACCAGGGCGGCCAGGAGTATGAACCCCACCACCTCGAAGGGAACGACGAAGCGCCCCAGGAATCCCTCGGCGAGGATGGCTGTGTCGGTGGCAGCACCCACGTCCGCTATCGGGGTCGACCCGAATGCATCCACCGAGGCGTAGGACAGGAGAGCGAAGAGCACCAGCGCCAGGGCGGCGGCCGGGAGCTTGCGCTCGTTGTCGAGGGCGACATCGACGCCGGTGGGAGCGCGCGTGATCATGATCCCGAACAGGAACAGGACCACGACCGCTCCGATGTACACGAGCACTACCACGAGCGCTAC
This sequence comes from uncultured Acidimicrobiaceae bacterium, assembly GCA_964617995.1. Classification (GTDB taxonomy): domain Bacteria; phylum Actinomycetota; class Acidimicrobiia; order Spongiisociales; family ZC4RG35; genus CAZTXD01. The sequence goes on along the minus strand of CAZTXD010000024.1, from coordinate 14,328 downwards.
GAACTCGGCCGACAGCATCACGAAGAAGGCGGCGGTGCCCCCCAGGGTGGCCACCAGGAACAGGGTGGCGTGGACGACGTTCTGGGAGGTGACCACCCGCAGAGCCGACACCAACACTGCGATCCCGATCACGAGAAACACCCAGTTGACCGGCTGGGCGATCCACTCGGCGATAGTCACTCCGCACCTCTCACGCGTTTCCGGGTAGGGCTGTTATCGGTCATCGGTTCTCGGTCGTCGGTGGACCGAGAACTGACAACTGACAACCGAGAACCTCGGACACCAGAAAACGCGCGAGGCATCAACCAACCTCCGGGGGTTCGGGGACGGTCGCCAGCCAATCCTGGAGCCGGTCCATGTCGTGCATCATCTTGCCCATCTCGTATTCGGAGTACTCGTATTCGGGACTCCAGAACAGGGCGTCGAAGGGGCACACCTCCACGCATATCCCGCAGTACATGCACAGGGCGTAATCGATGTCGAATCTGTCCAGCTTCGAGCGGACCTTCACCCGGCCGCCGGGCTCGTCCGGAGGGATCTCCTCTTTGTGACCCTCGATGTATATGCACCAGTCGGGGCACTGGCGGGCGCACAGCATGCAGACCGTGCAGGCCTCCTGGTCCAGAGCGATCACTCCCCTCGCCCGGGGCACGGGCGTCTCCTTGACCTTGGGGTACATCACGGTCCGCAGATGCCGGCCGGGCAGGAGGATCGTCTTGAACATCGTCGACAGTGTGACCCACATGCCCTTGGCGAGGCCGAATCCCGGGATCGAGCGACTCGTCATCTCAGATCACCACCTTCAGGATCGCGGTCACGGCGATGTTGGCCAGGGCGATAGGCACCAGCACCTTCCAGGCGATGGCCTGGAGCTGATCCTCCCGGAAGCGGGGGAAGGTCCAGCGAAACCAGATCATGGCGAAGATCAACAGGAAGACCTTGGCGGCGAGGATCAAGGGGCCGGCGAACAGGAGCTGCTCCTCGGTGAGGCCCGGGAGCCAGTAGCCGCCCAGGAAAACGGTGGCGGCGATCGCCGATATGGTGAACATGTTGGCGAACTCGGCCAGGAAGAAGAAGAGGAAGCGGAACCCGGTGTACTCGGTGAGATAGCCCATCACGAGCTCCGACTCGGCGATGGGCATGTCGAAGGGGATCCGGGACAGCTCGGCGAGAGCAGCCACCATGAAGATCCCGAAGCCGACGAACTGCAGGACGACATAGGGGTATCCGACGGCGATCTGGACCCGGACGATGGTGTCGAGATTCATGGTCCCGGCCAGGATGATCACGCCCACCACCGACAGCACCAGGGGAAGCTCGTAGGCGATGAGCTGGCCCGCGGCCCGCAGCCCCCCGATGAGTGAGTACTTGTTGGCGGAGGACCACCCTGCCACCAGCACGCCGATCGTCGACAACGAGGAGATGGCGAGGGCGTAGAAGAGGCCCAGCTCCAGGTTGCGGAACGCCAGTCCCGGGCCGAAGGGGATCACCACCACCAATGCCACCGTGGACGCCAGCACCAGCGCCGGCGCGATCTTGAAGATGGGCCGGTCGGCGTTCTCGGGGATGATGTCTTCCTTCTGGAAGAACTTGATTCCGTCGGCTATGAGCTGGGCCCAGCCCCACCGTCCTCCAGCGAAGTAGGGGCCGACACGGTTCTGCATCTTGGCCGAGAGCTTCATCTCCGCGAACCCGATCAGCATCCCCACCACCGGGATCAGCCCGGCCACGATTCCCAGCTTGATCCCCAGCCCGACCCAGAAGTTGGACATCACGTCCGCCAGCAGATCCGTCACTTCGCCCGCCTCCCGACGACCGGGAAGTCGGTTCTCGGTTCTCGGTCACTAGGGAACCGAAAACCGAGGACTGAGAACTGAAAACCGGCGAAGCCGATCATCGGTCAACGTCTCCGAGGACGAAGTCGAGCGAACCCATGATGGCGATGATGTCGGGGATCAGAACACCTTCCAGGGCCCAGGGAAGGATGGAGATGTTCGAGAACGACGCCGAGCGGATCTTGAGCCGGTAGGGGCCCTGCCCCCCGTCGGAGACGAGGTAGTAGCCCATCTCACCTTTGGGGTTCTCGGCCCGCACGTATGTCTCGCCCGCCGGCACCTTGATGACCTTGGGGACCTTGGCCTGGAGGGCCCCGGAAGGAATCCCTTCGATCGCCTGTCTGACGATCCGGGCCGACTGGCGGATCTCCTGGAGGCGCACGAACCACCGATCCCAGCAATCGCCGTTGTCGGCGGTGACGACGTCGAAGTCGAAATGGTGGTAGGGCAGGTAGTCCTCGACCTTGCGCAGGTCGAAAGCCACCCCCGACGCTCGCAGGTTGGGTCCGGTCAGGCCGTAGGCAGCTGCCACTTCGGGTGGGATTACCCCGATCCCCCTCGTGCGGACGAGGATTATCTCGTTGCCGGCGACCAGGTCTTCGAGCTGATCACAGGCCTCGGCGACGTTGTCCATCGCCACCTTGGTCTCTTCGAAGAACGAGCTGGGGAGATCCTGGACGAGCTTACGGGTGCTGGAGCCGGCTCCGTAGGCGGGCTTCACCCCGCCGATCCGGTTGAAGTTGGGGTGGAAGCGGCCTCCGGTGACGCTCTCCAGGAGATCGAGCACGCGCTCTCGCTCCCGCAGGGCGAAGAAGAGCGGTGTGGCGGCTCCCAGCTCCAGCGGATAGGAAGCCATGAAGACCAGATGGGAGCTGATGCGGGCCATCTCGGTGAGAATGGTCCGGATCCAGAGAGCCCGTTCCGGAACCTCGATCTCCATCAGTTTCTCGGCGGCGGTTATGAACGGCACCTCGTTGGCGTACCCGGACACCCAGTCGATCCGGTTGACGATGGTCGTGATCTGGGGATAGCTGCGGACCTCGGCGAGCTTCTCGTAACCGCGGTGCATGTAGCCGATGACGGGCGCCACGTCGTAGGCCCGTTCCCCGTCCACCCGGGCGACCAGCCGCAGGACACCGTGGGTCGACGGATGTTGGGGCCCGATGTTGAGGGTCATGTCGGGGGTCTCCAGCTCGACGGAGACCGACACCTCCGAGAGGTGGCGAACGGAGTCCTGATCGAGTGTCACGAACCCTCCCCTTCCGGCACTTCGTCCTCGGCCGTGTCCGAGCCGTCGTCGCCGTCCTGGTCTTCGTCCTCGTCTTCGTCTTCGGGCATCGCCTCGACGTCGACGGTTCCCGGCCACGGCTTCACCTCTCTGCTGAGGAGGGGGAACGTCTTCAGCAGCGGGTTGCCCAGGAAACCCTCGGGCAGGTAGAGGTGGGACAGGTCGGGATGGCCTGTGAAGTCGATCCCGAACATCTCGTGTGCCTCCCGCTCGTGCCAGTTGGCACCGGCGTAGACGCCTACCAGGGAATCGATGACCGGTCGATCGTGGGGTATCCGGGTGGAGAAGGTCACGCGCTTTCCCTCGGTGAGATCGCCGACCGTGGCCAGCACCTCGAATGCCTCCTCGTCCAGCTCCTCGGTGAGTGGTTCACCCACGGCCGTCTCGTTGGACCAATCGATGGCCGACAGGAAGGAGAACAGGACCAGGTCGAACTCGTCGCGGGCCGTCGTCAGCGTCTCCACCCACCTGTCGGGGGCCACCGTCACCTTCACCGTGTCGAATGTGACCATGCCTTCGCCGCCGACCGCGTCGGCCACCAGGCGGGCGTATTCCGCCAGGGGATGAGGAGCCTCGGTCTGGGCTTCCTCGTTGGCCCCCTCCTCCGGCGGGGCCTCTTCGGTGGCCTCGGCCTCAGGCTGGCTGGAGGTCACGCCGATTCCACTTCTCGTGAATGTCCTCGCCCTCGATCTTCTTCTGGAGGACCACGATGCCCTCCAGCAGCGCCTCGGGTCGGGGCGGGCAGCCGGGCACGTAGACATCTACGGGAATCACCTGGTCCACGCCTTTCGTGACCGAATAGGAGTCCCAATACGGACCGCCGCAGTTGGCACAGGAACCCATGGAGATCACGTACTTGGGCTCGGGCATCTGGTCGTAGAGCCGCTTTATCGAGGGTGCCATCTTGTCGGTGACGGTGCCCGCCACCACCATCAGGTCGGCCTGGCGGGGCGAGGCCGGCAGCGGGATGATCCCGAACCTCATCGAGTCGAAGCGGGGCCCGGAGGCGGCCATCATCTCGATCGCACAGCAGGCCAGACCGAACTGGAACAGCCACAGGGAGTACTTGCGGGACCAGTTGAGGAGCCACGAAACCGGCTTGGGCACCCCGAATCTCTGCACTACTCCCATCGCAGCACCCCTTTCTTGATGGCGTAGAAGAGGCCCTCTACGAGAGTCAGCATGAAGAGGAGGATGGCTACGAGGCCGAACACTCCGAGTTCCTCGGTCATCAGGGCCCAGGGGAAGATGAACACGGCCTCCACGTCGAAGATGACGAACAGCAGGCCGAATATGTAGTAGCGGATGTAGGTCTGGTTCCAGCCGGTGCCCACCGGGTCGACACCGCACTCGTAGGTGGAGAGCTTGGTCTTGCTGGGGTTGGACGGGCTGAGCACCGAAGCCACCCCCAGCATCACCATCACCAGCACGACGCCCAGTGCGGCGAAGGCTCCCACGGTCAGATAGTCCTGGAAGTAGGTGGAAATGTCCATACTCTCTTCGGTAGTGGGCCGGCGGACGCGAGTATAGGAATGGCCCGCTCACGGGCGAAGCCGGGAGCGAGCGCTCCTGATACCGTCCCCGGCGTGCCGAATGTGCCCCCCGATTACACCGGCCGCGGGCTGCTCAACGTCGCCGCCGAGCTGGAGCTGCGTCTGACGGGATCGGCTCTGGCGCCGGGCCTCGACCCGCCGGACGCCCTGCCCCGGGGAGAGGGGTATGTGCTGGTGGTCATCGACGGTCTCGGCGCCGACCGGGTCCCCGGATCGCTACGAGCAGCCCACCGGGGCACACTCGAAGCCGGCTTTCCCACGACCACTACCACCTCCCTCTCCACCCTCGTGACCGGCACCGCCCCCACCGGCCATGGAGTGATCGGCCACGTCCTGTACCTACCCCCGGTGGCCGAGGCGGTCAACGTCCTCAAATGGGTGACACCCGACGGACGCAACGTGACCCACGACTACGCGTCGGTGCTGCCCGCCCCCAACCTGTGGGAGCGCCTGGCTGCGGCCGGAGTGGAGCCGATCACCGTCCAGCCCGGCCCGTTCATGGGCTCGCCCCTCAGCCGCATGCTCTACCGGGGCTGTCGCTTCGAACCGGCCTGGACCGTCGAGGAGTTGGTGACGGTGACCGTGGACGTGGCCCGCCCCGGTCGGCTGGTCCTGACGTACTTTCCCGATGTCGACGTCGCCGCCCATGTGGAGGGCCAGGGTTCGAAGACTCACCGCCGGGCAATCGACACGGCCGCCTTCATATGGGAGAGCCTGGCGACCCGCCTCCCCGACGATATCGGCTTGGTGGGAACCGCCGACCACGGGCTCATCGACTATGCCCCCGCCGACAAGATCATGATCCGCGATCGCCGCTACGACCCCCTCCGCTTCTTCGGCGATCCCCGCAGCGTGTATGTCTCCGGCCCCGACGTGCTCATCGACGAGTTGGTCGCCGAGACGGAGGCGATCTCGGTGCCACGAGATGAGCTCCGGGCATGGCTGGGCCCGGGACCGGCCCACCCCGAGTTGGAGTCGCGCCTCCCCGATCGCCTGCTGCTGGCCCCAACCGGCAAGCTGTTGCTCCCTCGCCCCTTCGACAAACGTCTCATCGGCTACCACGGTGGTCTGGAACGGGCGGAGGTCGAGGTGCCGCTCCTGACACGCGACTGACCGCCGAGAACCGCCGCGGCGAGCGGAGCGACCCGGCGACCTCCGACTCACCTCGCCACGTAGACGCGCTCCGCGATGAACGGGCTCAGACCCACCTGGTGCTCGTCGTTGACGCGTACGGTGATGATCCCGTCGGGAGTGCGGGCCGCCACCCGTACCTTGGCGGCCGGGCGAAGAGCGTTGACGTCGAGGAAGTCCATGATCTCGTCGTCGAGCTCCAGCTCCTCGGAGATGCGCTCGACGACCGCGACACGGTCGTCCAGCTCGGCGATGGGCTCGACGGGAGGAGGGCGGTAGCCGGCACCGGGAATGGGATTGCCGTGGGGACATGTCTTGGGGTCATTGAGCTTGTCCCACATCGCCTTCTCCACGTCGTCGGAGATGGCGTGCTCCCACACCTCCGCCTCCTCGTGGACCTTGACCCAGGGCAGGCCCAGGACCTCTGTCAGGAACCTCTCCGCCAGGCGATGGCGGCGAACCACCACCTCGGCGAGGTGCCGGCCCTCATCCGTTAGGCGGATCTCGTCGTCGATAGTCACCAGGCCGTCGTCACGCATCCGATGAACCATCTCCGAGACCGACGGTCGGCTCACCCCCAGCCACTCGGCGATCCGGGCCTGGATGACCGGCAAGTCCGCCTCGTGCAGCTCGTAGATGGCGGCGGCGTACTCCCGGTAGGTGGTCCGGTACTCGCTGGTGTCGGTCACCTGCTCAATGGTAGGCGGGAGAACAATAGGGCGCCCCAGGGCCCATGTGCACACAGGTATTAGGTATGCCTAACATTCACGGTAAGGCAAATTTGCACTACCCTGGTAGTGGTAATTATGTTGCCGTCGCCAACTACGAGAGGAGGTAATTCGTGCGACGACGACTGGCGATCCTGATCGCCTCATCGATGGTCCTGGCCGCCTGTGGCGGCGGGGGCGACACAACCACCACGACCTCCCCCGGGGCCGCCAACACGACTGCTCCCCCCGAAACGACCGAGGCACCCACCACGACGGCGGCTCCCGACACGACCCAGGGCGAAGGTGACACGCTCGTGCTCTACTCGGGCCGCAACGAGAGCTTCGTCCAGCCCGTCATCGACTCCTTCACCGCCTCGACGGGTATAGAGGTGGACGTGCGCTACGGCGGGACGGGAGACCTGGCCACGACGATCGTCACCGAGGGAGAGACGTCTCCCGCCGACGTATTCTGGGCCCAGGACCCGGCGTTCATCGGCGGCATCGCCGAGGAAGGGCTGCTGACAGAGTTGCCCGCCGACATACTCGCTCTCGTGCCGGAGAGATTCACCGACGGATCTGGACACTGGGTCGGCATCACCGGCCGGGCCCGGGTCTTCGTGTACAACACCGATCTCGTGTCCTCGGACGAATTGCCCGCCGACATCTGGGAGCTGACGGAACCGACCTGGAGCGGCCGTCTCGGGGTAGCACCCACCAACGGATCGTTCGTCGCATTCGTGACCGGGATGATCCTGGCGGAAGGCGAGGAGCGGACGCGGGAGTGGCTGGAAGGCATCGCCGCCAACGATCCGGTGATCTTCGACGGGAACGGCCCCATCGTCGACGCCGTCGTCGCCGGGGATCTCGACGCCGGACTGGTCAACCACTACTACCTCCTGCAGCGCATCGCCGAGTTTGGTGAGGTGCCGGCCGTCAACCACTTCTTCGCCGACGGGGATCCGGGGGGGCTGGTGATGGCCGCCGGAGCGGGAATACTCGCCTCCTCCGATCAACCGGAGGCAGCGGCCCAGCTCATCCGGCATCTGCTATCGGAGGAGTCCCAGGCCCACTTCCTGACTCTGTTCGAGTATCCGCTCATCGACGGCGCCGGCACCCCCGAGGGCCAGCTCCCTCTCGACGACCTGCCGAGCCTGGACATCAGCCTCACCGACACGGCCGGCACCCTCGACCCGGCTCTCACCTTGATAGCGGAGTCCGGCTTGAGCTGATGACCGCTCTCGCCCCTCCGGCCGTAGACACGGCGGCGGAGCCCTCAGCCCACAAACGGCCGAGGGCTCCGGGCGCGCTCTGGGTCGTGGCCCTCATCCTCATGGTCCCGGCCGTCACACCCATCCTCTACCTGATGTGGACGGTGCTGCGTCCCGGAGGCTTCGACGCCGGCGGTATTCCGGCGGGGCGGCTGGTGGAGTTGTTCTCCTCCACTGCGGTGCTGGTCGTCTCGGTCACCGCCACCACCGCCGTGCTGGGCACCGCCACCGCCTGGTTGACGACCCGAACCGACCTGAGAGGTCGGAGGTGGTGGTCGACGTTGGTCACCGTCCCGCTGGTGATCCCCTCCTACGTGGGTGCCCTCGCCATGCTGGGCTCATCGGGCAACAGCGGGCTCATGTCCCAGATCGTCGGCCTGGCCGGACTCCCGGCGTTGCCGGTGTTCAGCGGCTTCTGGGCGACCTGGGGAGCGTTGAGCCTGTGGAACTTCTCCTATGTCCACCTGCTGGCCGTTCCGGCATTGCGCAGGATGGATCCGGCTCTGGAGGACGCCGCCCGAGGGCTGGGCTCGTCTCGTTGGCGCATGCTCCGCACCGTCGTCGTGCCCCAGCTTCGCCCCGCCCTCCTCGGAGGGTCCTTGCTGGTCGGGTTGTATGTGCTCTCCGACTTCGGTGCTGTCTCCCTGCTCCGTTACGAGACGTTCACCCGCGCCATCTACACCCAGTTCCGCGGTCGTCTCGACGTCACCCCGGCCCTGTTCCTCTCGGGAGTGCTGGTGCTGGTGGCGCTGGCGGTCGTATGGGCCGAGCAACGCAGCCGTGGTAAGGGAGCCCTCTACTCGAGTCGGCCTCTGCGGCGCCCCGAGACGGTCCGGCTGCGGGGACTGAGGCGAGGGACGGCATACGGCTTCCTCTCGGCGGTGATGATCGGGGCGCTGGTCCTGCCGATGGTCACCCTGGCCTGGTGGGCGATACGGGGCATGTCTGTCGGCACCACGGTCAACGGCGTCGTTCCGGAGATGCTGCGTTCCGGGGGTGTGGCGATGCTGGCGGCCGCGGTCACGGTGGTGGCCGCCATACCGGTGGCGATTCTGACGGTGCGGCATGCCGGCCGCCCGACGCGGGCTTTGGAGTCGGTGGCCTGGTCGACCTACTCCCTGCCCCATCTCGCCGTCGGGTTGGGTTTCGTGGTGCTGGCTGTCAGATATGTCCCGGCCATCTACCAGTCGGTCACGCTGCTCGTCATCGCCTACGTGGCGATGTTCCTCCCCCAGGCGCTGGCGGCGGCCCAGGCGGGTCTGCACCAGATCGGACCCAACCTCGAGTCGGCCAGCCGCAGCCTGGGCAACGGAGCCCTGGCGACGCTGGGGCGGGTGACGATTCCCCTGTTGAGCAAGTCGCTCCTGGCGGGTGGCGCCCTCGTGTTCCTGACGGTCATGAAGGAGCTGCCTGCCACGCTCCTGCTGAGACCGACCGGATTCGAGACGCTGGCCGTCCGCATCTGGAGCTCTGCCTCCGAGCTCTTCTACACTCAGGCCAGTGTGGCGGCGCTCGTCCTGGTGGCGATCTCTGCCGTCCCCCTCTACTTCTTGGTCGCTCGCGACCTGCATGATCTATGACGATGTCCGCACGTTCCGCAGACGAATACACCCTTGCCATCCGGGTAAGAGACGTCGATCGTCGCTTCGGCGACGCAGTCGCCCTCGACTCGTTCCACCTCGACGTCCACTCCGGTCATCTGATGACCCTGCTGGGCCCGTCGGGTTCGGGCAAGACCACCGCCCTGCGACTCATCGCCGGCTTCGACCGCCCCGATAGGGGCACGATCGAGATCGGCGGCACCCGGGTGGTCGACCACGACGTGTTCGTTCCTCCCGAGAAGCGGCGTGTCGGCATGGTGTTCCAGGACTATGCGTTGTTCCCTCACCTCACCGTCGCCCGCAACGTCGCCTACGGGGTGGGAAAGGCGAGGCGGAAGGGAAAGGTCGAAGAGACCCTCCGGCTGGTAGGTCTGGAAGGCAAGGAGAACCGCCATCCCCACGAGCTGTCCGGTGGTGAGCAGCAACGGGTGGCTCTGGCCCGAGCCTTGGCCCCCGAGCCCGGGGTGATCCTCCTCGACGAGCCGTTCTCGAACCTCGACGCCTCCTTGCGGGCCCGGGTCCGCTCTGAGGTGGCGGACATATTGCGCAACGCCGGCACCACCGCCGTATTCGTCACCCACGACCAGGAGGAGGCCTTGTCCATGAGCGACTTCGTGGCGGTCATGCACGAAGGACGGGTGATCCAGGCGGCGCGACCGGCCGACCTCTATCTCCGGCCGGCGGACCAGTGGGTAGCCGGCTTCCTGGGCGACGCCGACTTCATGGTGGGCGAGGCCCGGGGCGGGGAGGTGGCGACGGCCGCCGGCGTGTTCCCCACCGACCTGGTGGGACAGGTGCGAGTCATGATCCGGCCGGAGGACGTCACCCTCCAGCCGCACGACGCCGGTCGGGCGACCGTACGCAGACGCGAGTTCTTCGGTCACGACCAGCTCGTCACCGTCACCCTCCCCGACGGCACCCCGCTGCGGGCCCGCCTGGGGCCAACTCCCTACCTGGAGCCGGGCGACGCCGTCGAGATCACCGTCCAGCAGGTGCTGGCCTTTCCGGCCTCGTAACGGACAGAGACTCGGTCTGGGCTACCTCCAGGCACGCTCCACGGCCAGGAATGCCAGCAGCAGGAACCCCGCAGCCAGCGCCGAGTGCACGACCTTGAAGGACATCGACTGCTCACCCGGCCACACCACCGAGAGTGATCGCACCCAGACGGCGGTCGACCAGACGGCGAAGAGGGTCAGGGCCCACCGCTCCCAGGCGCCTCCCGCCGCCACTACGAGCACGAGAACGGCAACCGTCCCGACCAGGAGCGACCCGCCGATGCGTGCCCAGTTGCCCGGGTCGGCCTGCTCGGCGTCGGTGAGCAGACGCACACGTCCGCCCCAGGCGAGGAGGGTCCAGCCGGCGATCGCCACCGCCAGCACCGTGCGGGAAACCATCGGCCGGATGGTAGAGCTGGCAGGATTGGGAAAATGATCGGTGTGATCCTCGCCGGTGGGGCGAGCCGCCGGATGGGCCACGACAAAGCCCAGGTCGAGGTGGCTGGCCGTCCCATGGTCGAGTGGGTCGTCTCGGCAATGAGGGAGGTATGCGAGGACGTGGTCTTGGCCGGGAGCCGGGAGACACCGGCGGGCCTCACCTGCCTCCCCGACCCGGGAACGCCGCACCGGGGACCGCTGGCGGGCCTGGTAGCCGCCCTGCATGAGTTCCCCGGCCGCCACCTGGGCGTGGTGGCGGTGGACCAGCCGTGGATCCGCGTCGAGACGATGCGGCGGCTGGGAAATGCGGCAGGCGGCCTGGCCGTCGTGCCCGTCGACGGCGGTGTTCGCCAAACGACCTGCGCCGTCTATCCCCCCGGCCTGGTGGCGACGGCGGAGGCCGAGCTGGCGGGTGGGGGATCGATGCAGAGCCTCCTCGACGTGGCTTCGTTCGCCCCCGTCGTCGACTGGGCCTCCTGGGGAGAGGACGGCCGCTCGTGGTTCTCGGTCGACACCCCGGAGGCGATCGACGAGGCCCTGCGGCGATTCGGAGACCCCGGTGGACTCGAGTGAGCAGGAGACCGCGCCCGGCGCGCTCTCGTGCACGCTCGATCAACCGCCTATGTAGGACATCTCCACCTTGGGGAGGTCAACGGTCGACTCCGACCGGATCTCGGAGTAGCGGTCCGTGCGTGCCGCCCACACCCGGTCGATGACGTCGCCGATCTCGGAGTCGTCGGCTCCGCCCCGGAGCAGCGCCCGGAAGTCGGTTCCGGCGGTGGCGAACAGGCAGGTGTACAGCGACCCCTCGGCCGAGAGGCGGGCCCGTGTACAGGTGGCACAGAAGGGCTGGGTGACCGAGCTGATGACACCGATCTCACCGGAGCCATCCTTGTAGCGCCAGCGGTTCGCCACCTCGCCGGGATAGTTGGGATCGACGGGCTCCAGGGGGAAGGCCGCGTCGATACACTCCACCACCTCTTGGGCGGGAACGACGGCGTCGAGACACCAGCCGTTGGTAGTGCCCACGTCCATGAACTCGATGAACCGGACGATGTGGCCGCTGCCGCGGAAGTGCTTGGCCATGTCGACGATGGAACCGTCGTTCACCCCGCGCTTGACGACCATGTTCACCTTCACCGGGGTGAGTCCGGCGGCGGCGGCCGCCTCGATCCCCTCCAGCACCTTGGCAACCGGGTATCCGACGTCGTTCATGGCCATGAACACCTCGTCGTCGATCGAGTCGAGGCTGACGGTCACCCGGTGGAGACCGGCTGCCGCCAGCGCATCCGCCTTGCGGGCCAGCAGCGAACCGTTGGTCGTGAGAGTCAGGTCGTCGACCCCGGGGATGCCCGCCAGCATCCCCACCAGCTCCTCCAGTCCCTTGCGGAGCAGCGGCTCACCTCCTGTGAGCCTGATCTTGGCGACTCCCCGGTCGACGAACAGGCGGGCCAAACGGGCGATCTCCTCGAATGAGAGGAGAAGGTCGCGGGCCAGGAACTCATAGTCGCGCCCGAAGATCTCCTTGGGCATGCAATAGGTGCAGCGGAAGTTGCACCTGTCGGTGACCGAGATGCGCAGATCGCGCACCGGACGCTGGTAACGGTCGACCAGTGGAAGGCTCGTCACACCCCCAAGGTACCTGCTCGCCGGAGTTGGGCATACTCGCTTCCCCCGATAGCTTGTCCAACCATGGCCCTGTTCCGCAAGCGCACCAAACCCGTCCGGCTCGAGTCGTTGGACCAACTCATGGAGCTGGCACGGTCGGGCAAGCCGGTGTTCGTCGACTTCTGGCAGGTGAACTGCCAGCCGTGCCGAACGATGGACGGGATCATCAACGAACTGGCCGAGGAGTACGAAGACCGGGTGATCGTCGTCAAGGCCAACGCCTCCGAAGCACCCCAGGCGTTCCAGAAGTTCAACGTCCGCTCCACCCCCACCTTCCTGGTCCTGACCGGGCCCGACCAACCCGGATCGAGCGCGATCCATCAACGCTACCGGGCGACGGGACTGGTCAAAAAGGACGTGCTGTCCCGCACGCTCGATCAAGCTCTGGCGGCGACTCCGGATTAGAGGCGTGCCCACCCTCGTCTTCGTGGCGGCGCATCCCGACGACGACACGTTCTCGGTGGCAGGCTCGGTCGCCCTCCACGCCCGGAGACCCGATCTGCGCTTCGTGCTCGTGCACGCCACCTTTGGGGAGGCCGGCGAGATCGCTCCCGACAGCGGTGTGACACGCCGGGACCTGGCCGCGACCCGCCGACGCGAGGACGAGCGGAGCTGGGAGATCATCGGTCGCCGTCCCGACCGCCACGAATGGCTCGGACTTCCCGACGGTGGCCTGGCCGCTCATCCCTTCGACGACCTCGTCGATCGCGTGGCTGCGATCCTCGGAGAAGAGGCACCCGATGTCGTAGCCACCTTCGGTCCCGACGGGATCACCGGACACCCCGATCATGTCGCCATCGGAGCCGCCACCACGGAGGCATTCGCACGCTTCGCCGGCGGGAGCACCGGCTTTCGCCGCCTGCTGCATGCCGCCATCCCGCAAACCGTGATCGACGGCTGGAACGAGCAGCGGCAACGAGCCGGACTCTGGCGATGGGACCCGACCCGCCCGTTTCACCTCCGAGGGAGACCCGACGACCAGATCGATATCGTCGTCGACACGTCCTCCGTGGCCGACGAGATCGTGGCCGCCATCCGCAGCCACCGGACGCAGTGGTCATACGAATCCGTTCCGACGAACGATCACAATCTGGCCCGGTCGCTGCAACGGGAATGCTGGGTGGTGGCCTGGCCGGCCCGTCCCGACGGGCGTCGCCTCCTCGACGACATCTTCGCCGAGCTGTGACTTCTTTCGCTCTCTGACACTCCTGAACGACGATTCAGGGTTACATTCCACCTCACAACAGAACGGAGGTCGGTCGTGAAGCGATCGTTGTGGGTGGCGATGTTGGCATTGGCGATGGTCGTGGGTCCGATGGCGGGGGCCCAGGAGGACGATCGGCGGATCGTCCTCCGGGTCGGGTTGACCCAACCGTGGACCACCTTGAACGTCACCGCCGGTTTCACGGTGAGCGAGTACGAGATCTGGACGCTCCAGTACGAGGGCCTCACATCCCTCGACGAGAACTACGAGATCGTTCCGGGCCTGGCCGAGTCGTGGGAGGCATCCAACGACGGGCTCACCTACACCTACACGCTGAGGGAGGGCCTGCTGTGGTCCGACGGAGAGCCGCTCACGGCCGACGACATCGCCTGGACGATCAACACCTCCCGGGACCAGGGCTGGTCGAACCACATCGCCGTCACCCAGAACCTCGATGCGGTGGCGATCGACGACCGCACTCTGCAGGTGACATCCTCGGTGCCCGATCCCAAACTGCCTGAAGTCGGCGCCTATATCGTGCCCCGACACATCTGGGAGCCGGAGGCGCCCGATGGGGAGACGGTCGTGGGCTACGAAGCCCTCGACGGTGTGGGCAGCGGCCCGTTCGTGGTCGACC
>CAZTXD010000023.1:0-33386 GCA_964617995.1 uncultured Acidimicrobiaceae bacterium | reverse complement strand
GCATCAAATGCGCGCTATAGCGCGCATTTGATGCGCGAAAACGGGTGGCGGTGCCTTCAGACCCAGGGGCTGTGGGTGGTGCCCGACCCGAAGGCCTTGCCGTTGGCGAAGCGGTCGAGGCGGAAGGGCTGCAGCTCGGCCACGCTCTCGGAGCCCTCGAGCCGACGGGCCACCAGCTTGCCCAGGCCCGTCATCTTGAAGCCGTGGTTGGAGTCGGCGATCATGAACACGTTGGGGGAGATCCAGTCGATGATCGGGATGTTGTCGGGGGTGAAGGCGCCGATCCCACCGTTGCGGCGCTCCTTGAAGTGGGGGCGGATCCCCTCGAAGCGCTCCATGAACATCCCCATGCAGGCGGTGAAGTAGTCGGCGAAGCCGGGGTCGGCCTGGTACTCGTCGTTGGCGTGGCCGTAGGGCTCTACGGAGGCGTCGGGCCCGATCTTCACCGGCATCCCTCCGCCCTGGATACCGGGGCGCTCCATGCGCTCGGTCCCGTTTTTCCAGTAAACGTAGACGTTGTCGTCCAGCTCTTCGCCGGTCCGGGGATCGACGACGGGTGTGTTCATGAGCTCGACGTGCAGGACCGGGGGGTTCCTGCCGTCGGCGGTGTAGTACGGCCCTTCGTAGTAGACCTCGCCTTCCTCCAGGCGCCAGTACGTCCACATGTCCTTGTCCTCGACGAAGGAGCCGTCGGCGTAACCGACGTCCAGGGTCATGGGCTTGCCCAGCATCTCCCAGTGAGCCGGGATCCATGCCCCCATGCAGAGGATGACGACATCGGCGGCGACGCGGCCCCGGTTCGTCTCCACCGCCGTCACCTCACCCCCCCGGGTGTCGTAGCCCGTCACCTCGACGCCGCTGTGGATCTGGACGCCGTGGCGGTTGCACATCTCGGTGAGCCCGGTGACGGCCTGCGCCGTGCCGGCGTACCCGCTGAGCCTCTCATGGAGCACGACCTCGATGGTGTGGTGCTTGAAGTCGGGCCAGACGCTGGTGAGGAAGGCCCTGGCTTCGTCGCCCACGTAGAGGTCGGAGGTGTAGCCGACGCTGTTCTGGCTCTCGTGGATCCGCTCGTAGTCGGCGGTCTGGTTCTCCTCCCCACACGAGATGTAGCCCACCGGCTGGAAACCGAACAGAACCGGGTCGTAGTTCCACACATCGACGGAGTGGCGGAGGATGGCGTGCAGAGGCTCTGTCATGTAGAAGTTCCGCACGCAGCCACAGGCGATCCCCGTGGCGCCGGCGCCGGGACGGGACTTGTCGAGGAGGACGATCTCGCTGCCCGACCCCGTGCCGCGGCTCTCCAGTTCCATCGCCAGGTGCCAGGCCGTGCTCAGACCGTGCACACCGGCACCCACGATGAGGTACTTGGCCGCCTCGGGAAGTGCTCCCGGCATCCACCGCTCCATTTGACGGGACCTTGGTGCCGCCACCCTAACTAGCCGTGAAGGCTGCAGGTAGTGTGCGTGGCGATGACCATCCCGTTCGTTCGTCCCGCCCTCTTGGCGGATCCGCCGCCGGCTCCGGGAGTCACCGTCCTGAGGGACGCCCGCCTCTTCGACGGGACGGGTGGACCCGTCCAGGAGGGCGCCAGCGTGGTCATCGAGGACGGGCGCATCACCACCGTCACCGAATCGGGACACGACGTCGGGGAAGGACGCGTGATCGACATCGGCGGCCGATTCCTCATGCCGGGGATCATCGACGCTCACGCCCACGTGTCGGCTCACGCCCTGCCCGCTCCACTCGAAGGCATCGAGAGCTTCCGTTCCGGCGTCGCCGGACACGTCGTGGCGTCCTCGTTGCGCAAGGCTCTGGGCATGGGGATCACCACCATCCGCGACGTCGGGGCGTTCGGTGACGTGGTCCTCGAGGTGCGCCAGGCGATGCGGCTCGGTGCCTTTCGGGGTCCACGCCTCCTGACCTGCGGGAAGATCGTCAGCGCCACCTCGCCGGGGGGGCGCCACTTCGAGAGCATGTACCGGGAGGCCGACGGGCCCGAGGAGATGCGCAAGGCAGCCCGGGAGCAGCTACGCGTCGGGGCCGATTTCGTCAAGATCATGATGACCGGAGCGCGGTCGGTGGAACTGGAGAATCCCGGGCCCGCCCAGGTCACCCGCGCAGAGGTGGAGGCGCTGGTCGACGAGGTGCACCGGATGGGATATCGAGTGGCGGCCCACTGCGAGGGCCTCGACGGAACCCGCCTCGCCATCGAGGAAGGCGTCGACACCGTCGAGCACGGTTTCTACCTCCACCAGGCCCCGGAGCTGCTGGAGGAGATGGCGAAGCAAGGCAAGGTTCTCGTCCCCACCCTGTCATTTCTCGTCGATGTCGCCGACCGGGAAGCCGAAGCCTGGTCCTCTCACCTGGTGGAGAGAGGTGCCTACAACATCGAGGAGGCCCGCGCCACGGTGGCGGCGGCCCGGGCAGCCGGGGTGCCGATGGCCATGGGCTACGACTCGCATCCCGAGGAGAAGGCGGCTTCCGAGCTGGCTCTGATGGTCGACGCCGGGCTGTCGAATCGCGAGGCGCTGATGGCGGCGACATCGATCGGTGCCCGGGCCCTCGGCCTCGACGACGTGGTGGGGACGGTGGAACCCGGGAAGGTGGCCGACCTGCTCGTCGTCGACGGGGACCCCCTCACCGACATCGCCGTGCTCGCCGATCCTCAACGTGTCCATCTCGTGGTGCAGATCGGCGAGACGGTGGGAGGGAGGGCGATGGATCCGGCGCTGTAGCGCCACTGCCTTATAGAGTCCCGGGATGAACAAGGCACGAGACTCCGCGTCGAGGCGGACCAGACGCGCCAGGAGGACCGACGGTTCGGGGTCCGGCGGCCCTCGCTACCGGCACCTGACGAACCCGTACGAGCCGGCCAGGATCCTCGACGATGACCAGGTCGAAGCCGTTCACCACGCTGCGGTCACCCTGCTCGGCGAGACGGGGATAAGGGTGCTCCATCCGGAGGCGAGGAGCATCCTCGCCGGAGCCGGGGCGGCGGTCGACGACGAGATGGTCCGTTTCGATCCCGAGCTTGTCGCCGGGTCGATCGACACGGCGCCGGCCCGGTTCGTGCTCAGGTCTCGTTCCGGTGAGCGCGACATCGAGATGGGAGGCAACTCGGTGGCCTTCCTCCCCGTCGCCGGCCCGCCGTTCGCCGTCGACCTGGACCGAGGCAGGCGGGCGGGGGCGATGTCCGACTTCGAGGACTTCATCAAGCTCAGCCACTTCTTCGACGTGATCCACGGCCTGGGACCCTCGGTGGAGCCTCAGGACGTGCCCCTGGAGACACGCCACCTAAGGATGACGCTCACCCAGCAACTCCTGAGCGACAAGGTCCCCTTCGTGTACTCCCGGGGACGGGCCCAGGTCACCGATTGCCTGGAGATGATCCGGATCGGCAACGGTCTCGACCTCGACGGGTTCCGAGCCGGGCCGAGGTGCTGGACGGTGATCAACACCAACTCCCCCCGCCAGCTCGACATGCCGATGTGTGAAGGCATCATCGATTTCGCCCGGGCCGGTCAGGTTCTGGTGATCACCCCCTTCACGCTGGCGGGGGCGATGGCTCCGGTGTCACTGGCGGGAGCTCTCACCCTCCAGCATGCCGAGGCCCTGGCCGGCCTGACCCTCGCCCAGGTGGTGGAAGCGGGCACCCCCGTCGTATACGGGGCGTTCACGTCCAACGTCGACATGCGGTCGGGGGCGCCGGCGTTCGGGACGCCCGAGGCGTTCAAGGCGGCCGTAGCCAGCGGACAGCTCGCCCGCCACATCGGAGTTCCGTGGCGTTCCTCCGGTGTCAACACCTCCAACGCCCCCGACGCCCAGGCGGCCTACGAGACGATGATGAACATGGTCGGCGCCCTGCAGGGAGGCGCCCACATGATCATCCACGCCGCCGGTTGGTTGGAATCGGGGCTGTCGGCTTCGTATGAGAAGTTCGTCCTGGACGTGGACATGCTCCAGATGTTCGCCGAGTCCTTCCGGCCGATCGACAGCTCGCCGGGGGAGGTCGCCCTCGAGGCCATCGCCGGGGTGGATCCCGGCGGCCACTTCTTCGGCGCCCCGCACACGCTCGAGCGCTACCGCACCGCCTTCTACCAGCCGCTCTTGTTCGATCGCTCCAACTACGAGACCTGGACGGAGGCGGGGGCCCTCACGGCGGCGGAACGGGCCAACGGATACTGGAAGCAGATCCTGTCCGCCTTCGAGCCGGCCCCCGTCGACGACGGCGTGGCGGCGGAGCTGACCGCCTACGTCGAGCGTCGGACGGCCGAGGGGGGAGCGGCGCCCCGGAGCTGACGGGCTCCGGATAGAGTCTGGCGCCACCCCGCGAAAGGATGTTCGGGCGTGAAGGCTGCCGTGATGCATGCGGTGGGCGCGCCGCTCACGATCGAAGACGTCTCCGTGGCCGATCCCGGACCGCGCGAGGTCCTGATCGAGGTGGCGGGAGCGGGTCTGTGCCACAGCGACCTCCACTTCATCGACGGGTCCTATCCCCTCGACCTGCCCGCCATCCTCGGACACGAGTCGGCCGGGATGGTCGTCGGCGTCGGCGACGACGTCACCCAGGTCGCTCCCGGCGACCATGTGATCACCTCCCTGTCGGTCTTCTGCGGCGGGTGCCATTTCTGCCTGTCGGGCAGGTCCCATCTGTGCGACCGGCGGCAGACGACCCAGCGCCGCGCCGACGAGCAGCCCCGCCTGACTGCCGGTGGCGAGGAGGTCCATCAGTTTCTCAACCTGTCCTCCTTCGCCGAGCTGATGCTCGTCCACGAGAACGCCGTCGTGAGGATCACCGAGGAGATGCCTCTCGAGGTGGCGGCGCTGCTCGGGTGCGGGGTGGCCACCGGCCTGGGTGCCGTGTTCAACACCGCTGGGGTGCGCCCGGGAGAGGTCGTTGCCGTGATCGGCTGCGGAGGTGTGGGTCTCAGCGCGGTGCAGGGGGCCCGCATCGCCGGAGCGGGCGCCGTCATCGCCGTCGACGTCGTGGAGGAGAAGCTGGCGATGGCCCGGTCGCTGGGCGCCACCCATCTGGTGAACCCGGCGGCGGGAGACGTCGTCGACGGCGTCATCGACCTCACGGGCGGTCTCGGCGTCGACCACGCCATCGAGGCGGTGGGCTCGGCGTCAACCGTCGAGGCAGCATTCGCGATGCTGCGACGCGGCGGCACGGCCACGGTGGTCGGCTTGATCCCGCCGGGAAACAGGATCAGCCTCCCCGCCGACGGCTTCTACTGGGAGAAGAAGCTCCAGGGCTCGGTGATGGGGTCGAACCGCTTCCGGATCGACACCCCGCGTTACGTGGGCATGTACCTCGACGGCCGTCTCAACCTCGACGACATGGTGACCGAGCGATTGCAGCTCGACCGGGTCAACGAGGGGTTCGCGGCGATGAGAACCGGCCGGGTCGCGAGGAGCCTCATCGTGTTCGATCAATCCCGCTGATGCGTCGACCCGTTCCGGCGTCGACCGGTAGGGTGGCCGCCGCGCAAGCCAAAGAACCTGCAGGAGGGAAGATGAAGCCGCAGTACAGGGTGGTGGTGATCGGCGGGGGAGTGGTCGGTGCCAGCGTCCTCTATCACCTCGCCAAGCTCGGTTGGTCCGACGTGTGCCTGGTCGAGCGGAGCGTCCTCACGGCCGGTTCTAGCTGGCACGCCGCGGGTGGCGTCCATGCCCTCAACGCCGACCCCAACATCGCTGCCCTGCAGGCCTACACCATCGACCTCCTCTCGGAGGTCGAGGAGGAGTCCGGGGTCGACATCGGGCTGCACATGACGGGCGGCATCTCGGTCGCTTCCGCCCCCGAACGGTGGGAGTGGCTCCAGGCGGCCTACCGGGTCTACCAGACGATGGGCATCGAGGACGTCCGGCTCATGACACCGGCCGAGATGAAGGAGTGGTGCCCGATCATGGACGAGGAAGGTGTCCTCGGTGGCCTGTGGGCAGATCGGGAGGGCTACATCGACCCGTCGGCGGTGGTGCACGCCTACGCCAAGGCAGCCCGCCTGCGGGGCGCCGAGGTGATCGAGCACAACCGGGTGCTGGATCTCACCTTCCGCCCCGACGGCCACTGGGACGTGATCACCGAGCAGGGAACGATCCGGGCCGAGCACGTGGTCAACGCCGCCGGCCTGTGGGCGAAGCAGGTGGGCCGGATGGCAGGCGTCGAGCTGCCGGTGTCACCCCTCGCCCATCACTACCTCATCACCGACCCGGTTCCCGAGCTGGAGACCCTCGACTTCGAGATGCCGATGATGATCGACCTCGAGGGCTTCACGTACATGCGTCAGGAGATGGGGGGGCTGCTGGTGGGCATCTATGAGATCAACCACCGTCACTGGAACATGGACGGTGCGCCGTGGGATTACGGGCTCGAGCTCATCCCCCCCGACGTCGACCGGCTCTCCGACGAGCTGGCGATGGCCATGACCCGCTACCCGGTGCTGGAGAACACCGGTATCAATCGCTGGGTCAACGGGGCGTTCACCTTCTCACCCGATGGCAACCCTCTGGTCGGTCCCGTGCCCGGCCTGCACAACTACTGGTCGGCCTGCGCGGTCATGGCGGGTTTCCTCCAGGGGGGTGGGGTCGGCAAGTCGCTGGCGGAGTGGATGATCGTCGGGGAGCCGGAGGAGGACGTGTTCGGCATGGACGTGGCCCGGTTCGGGTCGTTCGCCGAGAACCGCGAGTACATCCGCCAGATGACCGGCCAGTTCTATTCCCGGCGGTTCGTGATGACCTACCCCAATGAGCAGCTCTGGGCGGGCCGGCCCCTCCGCATGGCTCCCGCCTACGACGCCATGACCGAAGCTGGGGCCCAGTGGGGCTGCTCCTACGGGCTGGAGATACCGATCTACTTCGCTTCCCGGGGCTTCGAGGAGACGCCGACCCTGCGCCGCTCGAACGCCTTCGACATCGTCGGAGAGGAATGCCGCCGGGTCCGGTCGGGAGTGGGCATCCTCGACATCGCCGGCTTCTCCCGCTACGAGGTGAGCGGCCCGGGTGCGGAGATGTGGCTGGACCGGCTGATAGCCAGCCGCCTGCCCGCCCCGGGACGGATCAAGCTGGCGCCGATGCTCGGCCACGACGGCCGGCTGAAAGGGGATCTCACCCTCTTCAACTGGGGTGATGGCACCTGGTGGATCCTGGGCTCTTATTACCTGCGCGCCTGGCACATGCGCTGGTTCAACGACCATCTGGAGGAAGGGGTGACGGTGCGCGACCTCTCCGACGCGGTAGTGGGCTTCTCCCTGTCGGGGCCCAGATCCCGGGAGCTCCTGTCCCGGGTCACCTCCGACGACGTGTCCTCCGGGGCGATGCCGTTCATGAGTTGCCGCCCGATGGACGTGGGGTTGATCCGGGCCCGGGTCGGTCGCATATCGGTGACCGGCGAGCTGGGCTACGAGATCCACTGCTCCGCTGCAGAGCATGTGGCCCTCCGCAGTTTGCTGTTGGAAACGGGGGCGGAGTGTGGAGGGGTCGAGTACGGCTACAACGCCCTCCTCTCGTTGCGGATGGAGAAGAGCTTCGGGATCTGGTCGGCCGAGTTCCGCCAGGAGTACACACCCGCCATGACGGGAATGGACCGCTGGATCGACTGGTCGAAGGACTTCATCGGAGCGGAGGGGGCCCGCAAGGAACGAGACTCCGGAGGTTCCCGGCGGACACTCGTGACCCTCGAGGTCGACGCGGTCGACGCCGACGCCTCCGGTTACGAGCCCGTGTGGAGCAACGGCCGCCGGGTCGGGTTCATCACCTCCGGCGACTACGGTCACACAGTCGACCAGAGCCTGGCGATGGCCCTGCTCGATCGTGAGCACGCCGAGGAGGGCACCGAGCTGACGACCCACATCGTCGGGGTCGAGTGCCCGGCCCGGGTGATAGCCCCCTCGCCGTACGATCCCACCGGCTCGGCGATGCGGATGTAGCCGGGAGGGAGCCTCAGTCCCCCGCCTTCAGACCGAACTCGGCCCCGGCGTCGATGAGCACATCGGCCAGGTAGCGCCCGAACGAACGGGAGGGAAGCAGCAGGTAGGAGGGTGCGCCGTCTCGATCGTCGCGCACCAACTCGGCGGCCACCCCCGCCACGAGCGTGCGGGCGGCGGCGCCGTCGGGGAACATGCCGTCTCCCAGATCCAGGGCACACAGCTTGGACAGGACCCGGGTCGCGTCCCCGCCGGAGA
The DNA here is from genome assembly GCA_964617995.1 of uncultured Acidimicrobiaceae bacterium. Lineage (GTDB taxonomy): Bacteria > Actinomycetota > Acidimicrobiia > Spongiisociales > ZC4RG35 > CAZTXD01. Next base: position 25,200 of record CAZTXD010000023.1, on the reverse strand, counting down.
GACGGAACATCGCCCGCACATGAGTGAGATCGACCACGCCGTCCCCCTCCGGTCGGGATCCGACGATCGTCCACTCCCCGGGGCTCACCGACCACACCAGGGCGCCGTCGGTGGAGCGGGAGGTTCCCGGCCCGATCCGCTCAGGACCATGGAAGGTGCGCCACTTGGGGAAGTCGCTCTCGTCGGTCACACGCACCCGCCCCGAGGTCGATGAGAGCTCGTGGTTGAGGAAGCGGGCGGGGCGGGGAACCGGTTCAGCCACGGAGCCTCTCTCCCTTCGGGTCGAAATGGGCATGGTCGGCCATCACCCGGGCGCTCACGGTGCGTCGATCGGGCAGGCGGATCTCGACATCGACCCCCGGCGAGGACAGTTCGGGGTCTACCTGCCCCAGGCAGATCGCCCGCTCCAGGGTCGGGGAGAACCGGCTGGAGGTGATCCGACCCCGGATGGTGCCGTCACCGGCCACTATCTGACTGGATTCAGCAGGGACGATCGTCGGGTCGACGGTTTGCAGCGCCACCAGACGCCGGTAGTCGCCACGGTCCCTCTGCCAGACCACCTCGGGCCGGCCGGCGAAGTCCTCCTTGTCGAGCTTCACCGCCCAGTCCACACCGACCCCGAGGGCCTGGGTCAGCCCGTCGGTGTCCTGACCCACGATGAAGTGTCCCTTCTCGAGCCGCATGATGCGCTGTGCCTCGACCCCGAACGGCGTCACCCCCAGGTCGGCGCCGTGATCGATGAGCTGTTCCCACACCCACAGACCGAAGGCGGCGGGGACGTGCAGCTCGTAGGACAGCTCCCCGGTGAAGCCGATTCGCCACAGGAAGCAGTCGGGCACGCCCGCGACGGTGGCGGTCCTCACCTGCATGTATCCGAACTGGTCGGGGTCGAGGTCGATGTCGGTGAGGCGTCCCACCAGACGGCGGGATTCGGGCCCGGCGACGTTGATGCTGGCGTATCCGTCGGTGACGGCCGTGATCTTCACGTCCCATTCGGGGAAGGAGGTCTGCAGCCACTCATCGAGCCAGTTCCAGACCGCCCCGGCCCCGCCGGAGGTGGTGGACATCATGTAGCGCTGGTTGCCAAGGCGTCCGGTCACGCCGTCGTCGACGATGACTCCGTCCTCGCCACACATGACCCCGTAGCGGACGGCCCCCACCTGGAGCTTCGACCACCTGTTGATGTAGACGAACTCCAGGAGTCTGGGCACATCGGAGCCGCGCAGGTCGATCTTGCCCAGGGGGCTCACGTCGATGATCCCCACCCCGCGGCGGACCGCCCGGACCTCGGCGGCCGGGTCCCCGTAGTGGTCGGGACGGACCCACTGACCGGCCAGCAGCGGGCGGGCATGGTGGTCTTCGTGCCACGGCTGGATGGGGGAGTAGCGGATCGGCTCGTACTTCCTGCCCGCCAGGGTGCCGAGGCGTATGGGCGTGTAGGGGGGACGCCAGGTAGTGGTGGACGTCTCCAGCAGGCCGGCTCCGGTCGCCTCACCGTGGACGGCCAGGGCGTTGACGGCTTCGATCTTCCCCTGGACCGGGCCCATGTTGACGGTGGTGTAGCGCTTCGCCAGTTCCATCGAGTCGTAGCCTTCCGCCGCCGCCAGGAAGAGATCCTTGGAGGTGACGTCCTCGGAGAGGTCGACGAAGCCGTGGGTGGAGGAGCGATACAGGGCGGGGTGCCGGCCCGGGTCCAGGGTGGGGAGCGGCTCCGCCGTGGAGTCGGGGGCGGTCATCTCCCGTCCCCCAGGAGCGGAAGCCTGCCAACGTGCCTTGAGGGTGAGCGCCCGCCGGGCCGCCTCCTTCCCGACGGCAGACCCGTGGGCGACGAGTTCGTCGGTCGATCCGCTGCCGACCATGCCTCCGGTGGCGAGGACGTCGGTGGGGAGGTTGTCGGGGAGGAAACGCGCCGCGTCCGGGTGGTAGAGCGGTCGGTCGCCGGCCATGTTGAGGAGGGCGGTGGGGGTGGTCCACCCCGTCGCCGTCACCAGGAGATCCGCCTCGTGGTGCCGCCCGTCGGAGTCGACGACGGCCGTCACTCCCTTGCGGCCGATCGCCCTCTCGATGGTCTTGCCGCGCCGGGCGTCGATCACCGTCGCCAGCTCGACGCCGACCCGCTCGAGGTCGGCGGCGGCGGCGTCTCCGGACTCGTTGGCTGTGACCACCACTGCCCGCTCGCCCGGCTTGACGGCATAGAGATTGATCAGCCTGCGAACACCCGACGAGAGCATCACCCCGGGGAGATCGTTGCCTTCGAACACGTAGGGCCGCTCGAGAGTGCCGGCGGCCACGACCAGGGTCTTGGCGCGGGCCATCACCAGGCGCTCCTCCACCGTACGCACATCTCTCTGCACCACCGACACCCAGTTGTGGTCGTAGCGCCCCGTGACGACGGCATCGGTCAACACTTCGATCGACGGGGCAGCGCCGATGGCCGAGACGAGGTCGTCGACGACGGCAAGGTCCTCGGGTGAGCCGTAGCGGAGGTGACCACCGAGACGTGGCTCCTCTTCTACGAGCATCACCGAGGCCCCGGCGTCGGCCGCGGCGAGAGCAGCCGCCATGCCCGACGGGCCTCCCCCGGCGATCAGGACGTCGGGATGGGCGTAGCGGTGGTCGAAGTCGGCGGGATGGTGATCCTGGTCGATGATGCCTCCCGGGGAGAAGCGAGACAGGACACGCTGGTACCACGGCCACAGCCACCGCGGCGACATGAAGGTCTTGTAGTAGAAGCCCGGGGAGAGGAATCTCCCCACCAGTCGGTTGGCCGCCTTGACATCGAAACGGAGGGAGGGCCAGGCGTTCTGGGCCCTGACGTCCATGCCTCGTTCGAGTCGGCGGTGAGCGGCGCGGACGTTGGGGTCGTCGCCCACCTGGACCATGGCGTTGGGGTCGTGGTAGGTGACGGTCAGGAGGCCACGGGGACGGTGGTACTTGTAGCTACGGGAGAGGACACGGACACCTTCCGCCGTCAGCGCCGAGGCGATCGTGTCGCCCTCCAGGCCCTGGCGGGCGGCGCCGCTCCATTTGAAGCCGATGGGCCGGGACCGGTCGATGACCTCTCCCGGCTGGGGGTCCAAGCGTCGCATCACCCGGTTCCCCGTTCGACCCTTCTCACCCGTCGGATCTCGTTGGTGGTGGTGTTGCGTTCCAGGTCGAGGAAGCGTCGGCACCCGGAAACGTGGAACCATCGCTCCTTCTGCCAGCCGGCGGCGTTCTCCCTGGTATAGAGGTAACGCCGCCAGGTGGCCGGGTCGGTGTCGGGCCCGGGTCTTGCAACGACCTCACCCCGATAGGTGAACTCGGCGTCGTTGCGGGGTCCGCAGTGGGGGCAGATGATCACCAGCATGGCCTAATGCCCCACGGCGGCCGCCCCCTTCTCGGCGGTCAGTGTGCCCTTGCCGAAGCGATCGAGGCCGAAGGGACGGATCAGCTCGCCCGGACGGCCGGCGGCCAGCATCTCCGCCACCGACTCCCCGGCGACGGGCCCAGCCTTGAACCCGTAGGTCCCCCATCCGACATCCACATAGAAGCCCTCCACCTCGGTCGGCCCGATGATCGGGCCGAAGTCGGGTGTCATGTCGCACAGTCCCGCCCATTGGCGGAGAAGGCGCATGTTGGAAAGAGCCGGCATCAACTCCAGCACATGGGTCGCCAGCCCGGTAGTGAACTCGAGGGATCCCCTGGTCGAGTAGGAGGCGAAGGGGTCGACGCTGGCCCCGAAGACGAGCTCGCCCCGGGCGGTCTGGCTGACGTAGACATGGAGGCTCCCGGAGACCACGACCGGGTGGAGGAGCTTCCTGACGGGCTCGGTTACGGCCGCCTGCAGGGGTCGGGTGGTTATCGGCAGGTCCACCCCGGCCATCCTCGCGATCAGCGAAGCCCATCCGGCGGTGCAGTTCACGACGGCGGGGGTCGAGATGGGACCCCGGCTCGTCTGGACCCCCGTCACCCTGCCCCCGTCGACGTCGATTGCGAGGAGTTCGGTGTCCTGGTGGATGTGAGTGCCCAGGGCGGCGGCGGCCCGGGCGTAGCCCCACACCACGGCATCGTGGCGGACGATCCCACCGGGGGGATGCCACAGGGCACCGAGGATGGGGTAGCGGGGATGACCGGAGGTGTCCAGGAAGGGCGCCAGACGCTTGATGTCGTCCGGTCCGATCACCTCGGAGTCGATGCCCTCCAGCTTGTTGACCTCCGCCCGCCAGCGCATGGTCCGCAACGAGGAGTCGCTGTGGGCGAGCGTCATGTGCCCGCGCTGCTCGAACATGACGTTGAAGTTGAGGTCGGAGGCCAGCCTTTCGTAGAGCTGCACCGACCGGTCGTAGAAGCGGGAGCCCTCCGGGGTGAGATAGTTGGATCTGACGATGGCGGTGTTGCGCCCCGATCCCCCGCTTCCGATGTAGCTCTTCTCGAGCACGGCCACGTTGTTGATGCCGTGGTTGCGGGCGAGGTAGTAGGCGGTGGCGAGGCCGTGTACCCCGCCGCCCACGACCACCACGTCGTAGCCGGGGCTGAGGTCGTGGTGCTCCCACACTCGGGGCCAGGGCGAGCGCTTGATTCCCTGGCGTAGGAGGCCCCAGGCCGAGTAGCGCTGTCTTCGAGTCACCGTCGTTCGCTCATACGCGGGCGTCACCCTAGACGCGCTGGATCCTTCGTCTCGTGCGTCCGTGCTACATCGCCGATAGGCTGACGGTCATGTCAGAGAATGGACGCTACGACGCCATCATCATCGGGGCGGGGATCATCGGGGCCAACGTCGCCTTCGAACTGTCCAAGGCGGGCTACCGGACCCTCAACATCGACAAGCTCCCGGCTGCCGGCTACGGCTCCACCGCCAACTCCTGTGCCATCGTTCGAGCCCACTACTCCACGTGGGCGGGTGTGGCGATGGCCTATGAGGGCTTCCACTACTGGAAGGAGTGGGAGGACTACCTCGAGACAGACGATGAGAGGGGTGTGGCCGGTTTCGTCGAGTGCGGGGCCGTCTACGTCGGCAACGATGATCGTTACAGCGAAAAGGTCCTTCCCCTGTTCGACGAGATAGGGATCCCATACGAGATCTGGGACACCGAACGGCTCACCGAGCGTCTTCCCGGTGTCGACACCGGCCAGCACTCCCCACCCAAGAGGCCCGAGGACGAGGCCTTCTGGGAGGAGCCGTCGTCGGAGATAAGCAGCGCCGTGCACACCCCCGTGGCCGGCTACATCACAGATCCCCAACTCGCCACCCACAACCTGCAACGGGCGGCGGAGGCCAAGGGCGGCGAGTTCCTGTTCAACGCCGAGGTGACGGGGATCCGGACCTCCGAGGGCCGGGTGGCGGGGGTGGACCTCGCCGACGGCTCATCGATAGATGCCCCCATCGTCGTAAACGTCGCCGGGCCCCACTCGTTCGTGATCAACGAGATGGCCGGAGTGGCCGACTCGATGCGCATCCAGACGAGGGCCCTGCGACACGAGGTCCACCACGTTCCGTCACCCGCCGGCTTGGACTTCGAGAGCGACGGCATGCTGGTGGGTGACGACGACCTGGGGACCTATTTCCGTCCCGAGGTGGGCAACAACATCCTGGTCGGCAGTCAGGATCCCGACTGTGACCCTCAGATCTGGGTGGAGGACCCCGACGTCTTCGACCGCGACATCAGCGACAAGCAGTGGCGCGCCCAGGTGCTCCGCCTGGCGAGGCGCCTGCCTTCGCTGGGTGTTCCCAACGAGAAGAAGGGCGTGGTCGACCTCTACGACGTGAGCGACGACTGGATCCCCATCTACGACAAGACCGACCTCCCCGGTTTCTACGTGGCGATCGGCACCAGCGGGAACCAGTTCAAGAACTGCCACATCGCCGCCCACTGCATGGTGCAGCTCATCGAGGCGGTCGAGAGCGGCCACGACCACGACACCGACCCGGTCGTCGTGACGATGCCCCACACCGGGTTGAAGCTCGACATGGGCGTGTTCAGCCGCAACCGCGAGATCAACGAAGCCTCCTCGTTCAGCGTGCTCGGCTGACCGACGACGCCGGGAAGGACGGCTCTGGCCACCCGTGATGGCCGAGGGTCGACGGGGGCCGGGTTGGTCTGTAGCGTGATCATGTGGATTCAGGCGCGCCGGCGGACCCAGCCGGTTTGGTCGAGCAGGTGCTGGATCGGATAGGCGATACCTCCAGCCCGCTCGCCGAGTTCGCTCGTCTGTATCTGCGGCGCATCCCCTGGAACGTGGTGATGACCCCCGCGGACGCCTACCACGAGGTCGTCGGGCTGTACCGCTTCATCGAGCACCGCCCGGATCGGATGACCGTCAGGGCGTTCAACCCCACCCCCGACGAGCACGGCTATCACCCGGATGGGTCCGTTGTCGAGATAAACGTGGACGACGCCTCCTTCCTCGTGGACTCCGTCACCAACGAGCTCCAGTCGGGTGGGGCGAGGGTGCTCAGCGTCCTCCACCCGGTGATCGGGACCACCCGTGACGATTCCGGCAGACTCATCTCGGTTCAGGCGGCGGGAACCTCCGAGCACAGGGAGTCGGTTCAGCACTACGTGCTGGATCGTCATCTCGACCCACCGGAGCTCGTCGAGGTGGAGCGCCGATTGACCGAGGTCGTGTCGACGGTGCTGGCGGCCGTCGGGGACTTCCCGGCGATGATGCGAGTGATCGACCGGATGGTCGAGCTGGTGCGACTGGGCGCCGACCGCTACCGGGAGGTGGACATCGTCGAGGCCGTCGCTTTCCTGGAGTGGCTTCGCCAGGACAACTTCGTGTTTCTCGGGTACCGCGAGTACGAGTTGATCGACACCGACGACGGGCTGGCGCGCCGTGCCGTGGCCGGATCCGGACTCGGGATCCTCGCCGACGAAGGCGGATCGTCGCCGAAGGCCGTACCGCTGTCGTCGTTGCCCGATGATCTCGTGTCCCGGTACGAGAAGGGCGATCTCCTGGTCATCTCCAAGACCAATCGGGAGTCCGTGGTTCACCGGCGAGCGAGGATGGACTACGTCGGGGTGAGGCTGCTGGGTCCCGGTGGCGAGACCGTCGGGGAGGCCCGCCTCCTCGGTCTGTTCACGTCCAAGGCGTACATGGAGAGCACCCAGCGGATCCCGATTCTCCGTTTGAAGGTGAAAGAGATCTCCGCCGCCGAGGATCTCATCGCCGGCTCCCACGACCACAAGGCGATGGTGGCGCTCGTCGAGGGGTTCCCGAAAGACGAGCTCTTCGGCCTGCCCACCGAGGACCTCCGTCGGGTGCTGATGGGTCTGCTGTCGTTACAGGAGCGGGCCCTGGTGCGGCTGTTCGTGCGCCGAGACCTGCTCGATCGTGGAGTCCGGGCTCTGGTGGTGATGCCCCGCGAGCGCTACTCGTCGGAGCTGGGTCGCAAGTTGCAGGCCTTGCTCGTGGAGCGCTTCGGCGGGACCGACGTCGACTATCACCTCACGTTGACGAGGAGCGACCTGGCGCGGCTTCACTTCACGGTGTGGGTGCCCGAAGGGCGGCGCCCCGATTTCGTGTTCGAGGAACTCGACGCCGAGGTCAAGGCACTCACGCGCAACTGGACGGAGCAGGTGGGCGACGTCCTGAGGGCCCGCCACGGCGCCGAGCGAGCCGACGAGCTGATCGATAGGTGGGGAGAGCAGTTCCCCTCGTACTACCGGACGTCGATGCCCCTGGGAGTGGCAGCAGGCGACATAGAGCACGTCGACGAGCTGGAACGCGGTGGCCACCGCTTCATGGTCGGTGTGCAGAACGAACAGGAGGGGCCCGACGTCCTCACCCGGGTCGCACTCTACGAGCGGGCGGGAAAGAGGCCCCTGTCGGATCTCACCCCGGCTCTGGAGGACATGGGGATGGTGGTGGTGGAGGAGGTCCCGACCCGGCTGATCGGCCCCGACGACGTCTTCATCCACGACTTCGGCGTGCTCGGGCCGGACGCTGAGTTGCTGGACATCGAAGCCTCGGGACGACGGGTCGCCGCCGCCCTGGAGGCGATCTGGGAGGGGACGGCCGAGACCGACTCGCTCAACCGGCTGGTTCTCTCACCCGGGCTCGACCATCATCAGGTGGCGATCCTGCGCGCCTACCAGACCTACTGGCGACGGGTCAGCGCCACTTTCAGTGTTCGATATGTCAACGACGCTCTCGTAGCGAACCCCGATGTCACCGCGGGACTGGTGCGCCTCTTCTCCTGCCGCTTCGACCCCAACGTCGACGCCGCCCCGTACACAGACCTGCGAGACGAGCTCATCGAGAGGATCGAGGCCGTCCCCTCCCTCGACCAGGACCGCATCCTGTCGGGGTTCCTCCGTCTCATCGAAGCGACCGTGCGCACCAACGCCTTTCGGCCGGATCGCAGCTCGCTCGCCTTCAAGTTCACCTCGGCCGATGTGCCCGACATGCCCGTCCCCCGGCCCCTGACGGAGGTGTTCGTGATGGGTGAGCAAGTAGAGGGCATCCATCTCCGGGCCGGGCTCCGTGCTCGCGGCGGTATCCGGTGGTCGGAGCGCCGGGAGGATTACCGCACCGAGGTGCTGGGCTTGATGAAGGCCCAGATCACCAAGAACTCGATCATCGTCCCCACCGGAGCCAAAGGCGGCTTCGTCCTGCGCCGGCAACACGGCAGTCCCGAGGAGACCCGCGAGGCGGTGCGCTCGTCGTATGAGGTCTTCATCCGAGCCCTGCTCGACCTCGCCGACAACCTCGTCGACGGGAAGGTCGTCCATCCCCCCTTCGTCCGCGTTCACGACGGACCGGACCCCTACGTCGTGGTGGCCGCCGACCGGGGCACGGCTCGATTCTCCGACATCGCCAACGGGATCGCCTCCGAGTACGGGTTCTGGCTCGACGACGCCTTCGCGTCGGGAGGAGCCAGCGGTTACGACCACAAGGAGCTGGGAATCACCGCCCGGGGTGCCTGGAAGTCGCTGGAGCGGCACTTCATCGAGATCGGGATCGACCCCCGCCGGGAGGTGTTCACGGCCGTGGGAGTCGGGGACATGTCGGGCGACGTCTTCGGAAACGGGATGCTGGAGTCCGAGACCATCGCGCTGGTCGCGGCCTTCGATCACCGGCACATCTTCGTGGACCCCAATCCCGAGGTCGGCCGCGCCTATCGGGAACGCCGCCGCCTCTTCGAGCTGGCGACGTCGAGCTGGGACGACTACGACCGGGGGGTGATTTCCCCTGGAGGCGGGGTGTTCGCGCGGTCGGCCAAGCGCATAGCGATGTCGGAGCCGGCTCGGCTCGCCCTGGGAACCAACCGGGAGGAGGTCACTCCCTCGGAGCTGATCCGGATCATCCTCCGGGCGCCCGTCGATCTGCTCTGGAACGGAGGCATCGGCACCTATGTCAAGGCTACCGAGGAGTCGGACGAGGCCGTCGGGGATCGGACCAACGATGGGGTGCGGGTCAACGGGTCAGACATACGGGCCCGGGTGGTCGTAGAAGGTGGCAACCTCGGCTTCACCCAGCGGGCCCGGATCGAGTTCGCCCGGGGCGGCGGGCGGGTCAACGCCGATTTCATCGACAACTCGGGAGGAGTCAACTGCTCGGATCGGGAGGTGAACATCAAGATCCTCCTCCGCCAAGCAAGGACGGCAGGCTTGATCGAAGCGGACGAGAGGGATGGCCTCCTGGCGGCATCGGTCGACGGGGTGGTGCTCCGCATACTCGACGACAGCTTTCACCAGGGGCAGGCGCTGTCATTCGAGGAGGCGGCTTCGTCCGACCTCATGGACGCCTACGAGGAGCTCATGGCGTCGCTGGAGGGCCAGGGGATCCTGGACCGGAGCCTGGAGCTGCTCCCCTCCACGGCGGATATGGCGGACCGGTCCCGACTCGGAGCGGGCCTCACCCGTCCGGAGCTGGCGGTCCTGTCGGCCTACTCCAAGCGGAGTCTGGCGGAGGAGCTTTTGTCGTCGGAGCTCGTGGACTCACCTGCCACCCTGGAGGATCTCAACAGGTACTTCCCGTCACCGATAGCGGATCGGTTCACGGGTTTGATCTGGGAGCATCCGTTGCGTCGCGAGCTGGCAGCAACGATCGTCGCCAACGAGGTCGTCGATGCTCAGGGGGCGACGTTCGTCCCGCGTTTGGTGGCTCGCACCGGACGCCATCCCTCTGCCGTGGTGCAGGCTTACCGGACGGCACGTGATGTAGCCGGCGGACTGGCCCGACGCCGGGCCGCCGAGCGCCTGTTCGGTGCGGCCGAAGTCGACACCTGTACGGAGATGATGCGGGCGCACGTACGTCTCGTGGCCACGCTGACGCGCTGGTGTCTGCGGCACGAGCCGGAGGCGGCCGCCGCTCCCGATGAGCTCGCCCGGCTCGAGGATACGGCGGAGACCTGGGCTCCGACCTCGTGGTGGCGGGACAAGCAGGGGCGCATCGCCGAACTGGAGGCCGACGGCATACCGGCGGCGGAGGCGCGGCGTTCGGTGATGGCGCTCGATCTCGTCCATGTCCCCAACATCGTCGAGGTGGCCCGTCACCACGATCGATCGACGGCTGAGGTGGGAAGGCTCTTCCTGTCCCTGGGTCGCCGCCTCCGACTCGACGACCTGCAGGTGACGGTGGCGACTTCCAGGCCGGCCGACCCGTGGCAGAGCTGGGCCCTGGAAGCCATAGAGGATGACCTGCTGGCAGCCCGGCGAGACCTGGCGGAACGGGTTCTCGCCGAGGACGGGGGCGTGTCGGTCGACGAGGCTGTCGATGGGTTCGCCGAACGGGAGGCGCATGCCATCGACCGGGCCCTGGGACTGATCGATGTGGCTGTGTCCGGGGACCTGGTGGATCCGGCTCCCCTGTTGGTGGTGGTACGCCAGATCCAGGCTCTGACCATGTGACCCGGAATCGAGGCCGTCGGTGTCATCGACGCTTTGGCCTGCGGCTGCGGTAAACTGGATGCCAAGACGCACGCACACGCGGTGCACCGCCTCCCCCGCCCCTTTGTTCCGTCCGGTGAGGGAAACGCATGGGATGTGTCGATCCGTCTCCCTCACGGGAGACGCCAGGCAGGTCCGGCGGGGCGTTCGACCCCGACGGTTCGAGCCTCAGGAGAGACATGTCCACCAACATCTACGTGGGGAATCTCACATTCGACACCACCTCCGCCGACCTCGAGAGAATGTTCGGCGAGTACGGCGAGGTGACCAAGGCCCAGGTCATAACCGATCGCGACAGCGGCCGATCGCGGGGCTTCGGCTTCGTGGAGATGGGCGCCGCGGAGTCAGCCCAGGCGGCGATCTCGGCGCTCGACGGCCAGAGCGTGGACGGACGGAACCTCACCGTGAATCTGGCCAGAAAGCGGTCATGACGAAATTCACTCCCGGACGGCGTAGCGACGGTGGGCGCCAGCGGTGCTCCGACTGCGGTCATCCACGTGTGGAGCACCGGGAGCCGGAGAATTGCTCGGTGCCGAAGTGTAAGTGCCACGGCTACGCGCCGTGGCAACCACGTGTGAACACCAAGGATCCCAGCCGCATCACCTGAAATGGGGGTCAGCGCCGGCGGTTGCCCGAGCGCTGCTTGCCGCGGTGACGACGCGGCCCGGGCTTGCCGGGCGCCACCGAGCCCACTGGATGGCCGACCGTGGCGAGGTCGCTCATCGAGAGATGGTCGAAGGTCGAAGGCAAGCCCACGGATCTCTGGATCGATTCCACTCCCCGCCTCTGATCGGCCGTGACCAGCGACACCACCACCCCGTCGGCTCCGGCCCGGGCGGTGCGTCCGGAACGGTGCAGATAGGTCTTGGGGTCGTCGGTAGGGTCGAAATGGATCACCGCGGCCACATTGTCGACATGGATTCCCCGGGCGGCGACATCGGTCGCCACCAACGCCTGGATCCTCCCCTGGGAGAAGGCGGTCAGTGCTCGTTGGCGCTGACCCTGGCTCCGTCCCCCGTGGATGGCCTCGGCGCGTACCCCGGAGCGTGCGAGGCGACGGGCCACCCTGTCGGCACCGTGCCGGGTCCGGCAGAACACGATGGTGCGGCCGGCGGTGGCGATGAGGTCGGCGGTGCGATCGAGGCGGTCGTGGTGGTCCACCGCCCAGAAGACATGACGCGCATCCGTAGCCGCTCCCTCGTCGCCGGCGACCTCATGGCGGGCGGGTGCCTGCTGGTAGTCACGGGTCAGCACCGCTACGGCGCCGTCCAGCGTGGCCGAGAACAGCCAGGTCTGGCGATCGGGTGAGGTCATGTCGAGGAGGCGGCGGACCTCCGGCAGGAATCCCATGTCGGCCATGCGGTCTGCCTCGTCGACGACGACCATGTCGACGTCCGACAGATCCACAGACCCCTCGCCGATGAGGTCGGCCAGCCGCCCGGGGCAGGCGACTATGACGTCGCTGCCCTTGCGCAGGGCCCGTCGCTGCGGTTCATAGCCCACCCCGCCATAGATGGCGGTCACCCACCGCTTGCGGGCGATGGCGAGAGGAGTCAGGGCGCGCTTGATCTGCTCGGCCAGCTCCCGGGTGGGGGCGAGGATCAATGCCCGTGGCCGGCGCGGTCGGGCCCGTCCCACTCGGGCCATGAGGGGGAGACCGAAGGCGAGCGTCTTTCCCGAGCCGGTGGGTGCTCGACCGCAGATGTCGCGGCCGGCTAGGCCGTCGGGAATGGCGGAGGCCTGGATCGGGAATGGTCTGTTCATGCCGGCCTTGGTGAGAACGGCAACGAGCTCGGCGGGTACGCCGAGGTCGGCGAAGGTGGTCATCTGTGCTCCTGAGTCGTGGAAAGGGGCTCGACCATTCGCCACGACAGAAGCGAGAATCGAGAGGGGCGAACGCCCGTGGAAAGCCCGGCCCGAGACGTGCAGGAACACGGCAGATGAACGGGGCCAGGTCAGGATACTACCAGAATCAGGAAAGGCGCAATGCGTCCCGGCTACCTGTTGCTCAACGGGATTCCTCGGTGGCGACCTGTGCCAGCAGACCGGTGTCGTGCACCTTGATCGTTCGATAGCCGGTCTCGACTGCACCTCTTTTGCGGAGCTCGCCCAGTGCTTCGTTGACCGATTGGCGGCTGACGCCGAGAAGCGCCGCGATCGACGCTTGTGAGAGGCTGACATCCGAGCTGGTGGCGGCCTCCTCGGCGAGGAGATCGGCGACCTGGGCGAGGACGGTCTTGTGCATCAGGTGGATGATGCGCCGCTGTGTCCTCTCCAGCTGGTTGAGGCCCGACACCAGCCAACGCAGACAGATCGAAGGATGCCTGGCCAGCTCGGGGATGAGCGTGTCACGTTGGAACCGGAACGCCATGACGTGGCCGACTGCGCGCACAGAGGACTTGTAGGTCCCTTCGCCGAACATGGCGATATCTCCAATCACCGATCCGGGGCCGACGCGCGCTACGACGCGCGGGGAACGGGAAGGTCCACGGTAGATGTCGACCTCGCCTTCGCGAATCAGATAGGCGGCCACGGCTGGCTCCCCCTGCCGGAACAGGTGAGAGCCTCGGAAGCGCTTGACGATCTCGGCACTGCCGGCTAGGACCTCCAGATCCTCCGGTGTGAGGGGGAGGTAATCGGGTCGACCGAAGCTGCGGGCCAGCCATGCGAGATGCTGGTCTGCCGCAACCTCTGGCAGGTTTGTCATGTCATACAGTCTGCCAGGGTCGGGCATCTGCGGGAGGGCATCGGCAGTCGATCAGGATTCGAGCAGCTCGGAGCGGATCAGTGCCTCCAGATCGTCGGCGAAGATCACACCGGTGTGGGTGGTGACGACCTGCCCCTGATCGTCCATGAGGACGGTGGTGGGCATGCCGATTCCCCCGAACCTGGCGAAGATCGCGCCGTCGGGATCCTCTCCCAGCAGGTAGGTGACCCCCGTCTGTTCGATCAGCGCTTCGGCGCCCGCAGGGTTGGTCTCCTGCAGGTTCAGCCCGATGAACACCACTTCGTCTCCCAGGAGCTGGTGCACGCGCTCCAGGTCGGGCATCTCGGCGACACAGGGGGGACACCAGGAGGCCCAGAAGTTGACGAGGACCGGGGTACCGGCAAAGTCGGCCAGGTTCCCCTCGCTTCCGTCGAGATAGAGGAACGGAACGTCGGCCTCCGAAGCGGCGGTGTTGTCACCGGAGGCACCGTCGGTCCGGGTGAACGCGAGGATCGCCGCCACCGCCACCAAGAGGAGGGCGGCCGATGCGGCGATGAGGCCGATACGGGCGGTCACGGTTCCACCAGATCGGTGCCGGGGGCATAGGTCGACCACGCAAACCAGAAGGTGTCGAAGTGGTGGAGCCGCTCGAGCTGGGTGCCCTCGGCCGGCCCGTCGATGGCCCGGCCGGTGATGTCCCATGTGGACCGAGTCTCCTCGTCCACGAAGAGCCCGTTCTCGACGCTGAACGTCAGGGGCTCGCTGTCGACGACCGGTGAGAAGACGCCCACCGATCCGATGTCGCGGCCTCCTCCGACGGCGTCGGATTCCAGAGCGCTGGCCTGACCGGCCTTCCAGAAGATCACGAGATCGGTGGAGCCGAGCTCGGTGTTCGTTGCTTGGGCCTCCTCTCCCGTGACCGCGTCGAGAGACCACGCTCGAGCGGCCTCGTCGATTTGCACCCCGACCACCCGCTGCATGGCCCGGGATCGCTCATCTACCTCGCCGCGGAAGAGGAAGGGCCTGGACTCGGGGTTGTCGTACCCGGCGTAGGGGTTGGTGCCGTAGGGGCGGGAATGGCCGGTGGCATCACGGTCGAGGACCAGGCCGTCGGGATACGCTGCCTTGAACTCGGACCAGGCGAGGAGCGGTGAGGGGATGGGATCCAGGCGATGCCCGGTCAGGACTCCGACCACGGCCCGGCCGTCGAAGTGAGTCCACAGCGACTCGGTCGCCCGGTCGTACATCACCAGCGCCGAGGCGAACAGGCGGCCCGAGGTCCCGAAGGTCGTCTCCTCCCCGTCGATCTCGCGGACGAACGAGACGGCGGTGTTGCACAGCGGACAGTAGGTGACACTCACCGGCGTACCGGACACGGTGTCGTTGACTATCTCGTGCCACGTCATCACCTGGATCGGATAGGCGCGTGCTTCTCCGTCCAGGTCGAGCGTCACCACGGCCTCGGAGTCGTCGAGCCACGCGTCGGCCTCATCCACCGAGACGAACACCGGAGAGTCGATCGGTGGTATCCCGTCGGGAGGAGGGCCGCCCGAGAGGATTTCCTCCGGGGGAACGAGGGGTTCGGGAAACGACTCTGCGGCCATGTTGTCGAGAGCCGACTCGCCGGAGGGGAAGCCGTCTGCCGGGAGGGTCGGTTCGGTAGGTGGCTCGGTGGTGGGGGTGGTGGCCGTCGTCGGAGCCGACGTCGTCGTGTCGTCGGCGCTCGTTTCGCCACCGCATGCGGCGGCAACCAGGACCATGCCTGCGAGGATCGTCCATCGGGCTCTCATGACCTGACCAACTCTCCCCCTTCGATGGACAATACAGCAAGTGTCGGCTTTCCGACGTTCCGTGTGGTCGAGGCGGATGACGGCTCCAGCGAAGGCTTCAACGTCGATTGTCGGCCAGCCGACCATCAGCCAACGCCAGGGGTTTGAGCGATGTTGGGCAGGGAAATACCCCATCGAGGAGCTCGACATGACCGATACGAAGAACTTCGACGTGATAGTCCTCGGCGCCGGCCCGGCCGGGGAGAACGCCGCCGACGTGGCCGCCCAACATGGCCTCGACGTTGCCATCGTCGAGCGGGAACTGGTGGGAGGGGAGTGCTCCTATTGGGCGTGCATGCCCTCCAAGGCGCTCCTGCGCCCGGGCGACGTCGCCGACGCTGCCTCTCGGACCCCGGGATTCGTGGGCGGCGAGATAGACATCGACGCTGCCTTGAAGCGTCGCAACGCCCTGGCGGGCGGCTGGGACGACAAGGGACAGGTGGCCTGGCTGGAGGGAGCCGGCATCCACCTCATCCGGGGGCACGCCCGCATCGCGGGGGAGCGGATGGTCGAGGTGGAATCAGGCGGTGGTGAGCGCCAGCTCCTCCAAGCGACCCGAGGAGTGGTCGTGGCCACGGGCACCTCGGCGGCGATGCCGCCCATCGAGGGCCTGGCGGAGGCGGGCGTGTGGGACAGTCGGGATGCGACCACTGCCAAAGAGGTGCCGCGTCGTCTGTTGGTCATCGGCGGGGGCGTGGTCGGGGTGGAGATGGCCCAGGCCTGGAAGACGCTGGGCGCCGATGAGGTCACGGTGGTGGAGCTGTTCGACCGGTTGCTGGCCGTTGAAGATCCTGTCGCGGGCAGCGAGTTGCGGCAGTCCTTCGAGCGAATGGGCATCGGGGTACTGACCGAGGCCACGACCGAGCGCATCACCCGCAACGGATCCGACGGCCCCATCGTCGCTGAGATAACCGTAGCTGACGGATCTTCGTCGATCATCGAGGCCGACGAGGTGCTGGTCGCCACCGGGCGTCGTCCCAACACGAAGGACCTCGGGTTGGAGACAGTCGGACTCGAGCCCGGGGCCAGCATCGAAGTGGACGATCGTCTCCGGGCGAGAGGGGTGGCGGGCGGCTGGCTGTATGCGGTCGGAGATGTCAACGGAAGGTCGCTCCTCACTCACACCGGGAAGTACCAGGCCCGCATCGCCGGTGCCCATCTGGCCGGTGTCGACACCAGCGCCTGGGGTGACATCAAGGCCACTCCCCGGGTCGTGTTCACCAACCCCAAGGTGGCGGCGGTCGGAATGACCGAGGCGAAGGCACGAGAGGCAGGCGTCTCGGTTCATACGGTCGACCATGACATCGGCCACGTAGCCGGAGCCGCCACCTTGGGTCGGGGATATCACGGCACCGCCAAGCTGGTGATCGACGCGGATCGCCGGGTCATCATCGGGGCGACCTTCGTCGGCCCCACGGCCGGTGAGTTGCTGCACGCCGCCACCATCGCCATCGTGGCGGAGGTGCCTCTCGACACCCTCTGGCATGCGGTGCCGGCCTTCCCGATCCTCAGCGAGGTATGGCTGCGGCTGTTGGAGGCCTACCGAGACGACTACGGGCACGAGTTCCTGTGACCACCCGGCGATGAGGGGTAGCGATCCGGCGCAGGCATAGTGGAGCCATGGCATCGCGCGTAACGTCATGGGCGCTGGGCCTGACGGTGTTGGGGCTGACCGCCTGCGCCTCCGGTCAGGCGGGTGAGGCCGAGGTGCGGCCGTTCTCCGAGGTGCAGGCATCGGAGTTCACCTTCGAGGCCGACCCCACGAACCCGGGCAGGGGGATCTTTCGCGTAACGACCACCGAGCCGATGATCTGTGCCATCGTCTGGGGCGAGGACCGGACGTTCGGCAACTTCAACAACTCTCTCGACATGGCCGGTACCGGGATCGTTCAACACGACGTGTTCCTCCCGGGCGCCGAGCCGGGCGTGGAATACACCTTCGTGGTCCAGGGGACAACCGCCGATGGGACCCTCTATCGGTCGGAGGTGTCGACGTTCACGATTCCCGGGGTCGGCTCGACTGTGCCCACCGTGGACCGGGGCCCCAACCTGGCCGAAGGCGCCGAGGTGGTGGAGGTCAGTTCCGAGTTCAGCTCCGGGTTCGCCGCCACGAACGCCGTCGATGGCGATCTGGCTACCGAATGGTCGACGGCGGGCGACGGGGACGACGCTTCGCTCACCATCGACCTGGGTGAGCCGACCGAGGTGGGGGCCGTCGAGTTCCTCACCCGTTCCATGACCGACGGCTCCGCCATCACCGACACATTCACCGTCACGATCGACGGCGCCGAGGTTCTGGGCCCCTTCCCCGCAGGAGACCCTGCCGACCCACGGACATCGGAGGTGTCTGTCACGGGACGTGTGTTCACCTTCGATGTCTCCTCGTCCTCGGGAGGCAACACGGGTGCCGTGGAGATCAGGATCTTCGCGCCCTGAGGCCGACAGTGTCGGATCGCCGACATTGGCCCCGGTATGACCGGGTCGCCGGGTGAGACTGTCTCGGGCATGCCGAATTCGCCGCTGACCCTTGGATCCTGGAGGGCCCGCCGGCCCGGATACCCGCTTTGGCCGGTGCTGTTGGGGGGCGTGCTCCTGACGGTCACCGCTTGTGGCGTGCTGGACGAGCTGAACCCCCAGATGCACTTCGGGTCTCGGGCGGAGCTGCCTGACGGCGTGGAGGTTCCCCAGGACTTCGAGCGGGAAGCCGATGGCTTCGCGGTGGACATTCCCCAGGCGTTCGAACGCTATTACGCGTGCATCGATGACGTCGGACAGGCACTGGGCGATCCCGGTCTCGACAACCTATCGGACACCGAGCGAGAGCTGTACGCGTTGCTGTGCAGTGAGGCGGCCGGCAACGGATGGTCCCCGGGCAATCGACCGGATGAAGCGCGGCTGCTCAACGAGCACGCTCTCGAGACGACGAGGTGCATTCGCGAACGGGGTTGGGACTATCCGGATCCGAGGCCGGAGCAGCACGGTCGGTTCCTGGAAGTGGAGGATCCGGCCGTGTCGGAAGTCACCGACATCGAGGCAGAGCCGCTGTCCCGAGATGTCGCCGAATGTATGGACGAGCACGCCATCGACTGGAGCGAATGGGTCATCGAGAATCCCCGCAACTGAGAGGGCGCGCAAATAGAGCTCGTGCGTTCTAGCCTCCTCCAGCCACACCACCTGGTGTCGGGCAGAAATCGCAGCACGATGGCTCACCTATTTGCGCGCCCTCTGAATCAGCGGGAGGCGGAACACCCTCGTGATTACCGCAGGACCCTCGTTACATTGGCGGAGGTGAAGCAGACCGACAGCACAGGACTCTCGGGGGAGCTGTGAGTAGACGTGTGGCGTGCTGGTCGGCGGTGATGGTGCTGGCAGCCGCCTGCCAGCCGGCCCCCACTTCCCCGACCGCGGAGGAGCAAGATGCTGCGGTCGCGATCACGGCGGAAGCGACCGAGTTCGAATTCAGTCCCGACGCCTGGGAGGTGCCCACCGGCTCGACGGTGACACTCACGCTGGAAAACCAGGGAACGATCGAGCACACGTTCGCGGTCATTGCAGAGGGAGGAAGGGTGAGTTCCGCCGATGAGCTGGGCGACGTTGCACCGGTGGCCCGGGCGGAAGCGGGCGAGACGACGGAGGCAGGCTTCACCGCACCCTCCGAACCGGGGACATTCCAGGTGGTCTGCACCATTCCGGGTCACCTGGAGGCCGGCATGGAGGCCACCCTCACAGTCGGTCAGCCCTGATAGACGCGCGCTCGAGGCGGTCGCCGCCGTCCGACACCGACTGTCCGCAAGGCGACATTCCGCCGGTGGGGGCGACGCTCGAGACGTTCCATCGGTGATGGCGAACTACACCTCTCTGTTCACTTCATCGGGCTCATGGGTGATCGGGTCGGCCCGGTAGTGGTGGTTCTGGTGGCCGCCCTGGTCGGCTTCGGGCTCTGGTCCGTTGGGCGTCCCACCGGTCCCGGCCCGATCCAGGTGGGTGAGTCCGTGATAGATCCCGAGGCGGTGTACGACCCGGTGCGCGCCGGTGAGCAACTCCCGGCCGGGTTCCGTCAGCTCCTGCCCCGTGACGCCATTCGGCCGATCTACGATCCCGCCTTCGTTGCGGCCGAAGAGGCGGGGTGGCCCGACGAGACCCTCGTCATCGGTGTGACGAAAGAGGGAGAAGCGAAGGCGTATCCGGTGAGCTTTCTCAACCGACGGGAGATGGTCATCGACTCAATCGCACGTACGCCGGTGCTCGTCACCTGGTGACCGCTGTGCGCGACGGCGATGGTCCATCGCCGAGAGCTCGAAGGCCAGGAACTGGTGTTGGGTAACCAGGGCGCTCTGTGGGGCAACGCCATGACATGGTGGGATCACGACACGGGAAGCGTGTGGAGCCAGCCGCTCGGTCGAGCCATCCTGGGGCCGCGCGAGGGAGAGCAGTTCGACCTGATGAGCTCGACCCTGACCGAGTGGGCTTCCTGGCGGGCCCGCCATCCCGAAACGTTGGCCCTCGACGCCCCCGGCGGTGTGTCTCGCTTCAGCCTCCACCGAATGGCCATCGTCGTCGACTTCGGTGCCGAGGTCGTTGCCTATCCGGTGCCCGACCTGAGAACCGCCGGAGTGGTCAACGATGTCGTGGCCGGCACCGAGATAGCCGTGGTCATCGATCCAGAGGACGAGCAGAGCTGGTCGGTCATGGCGCGCCGCCTCGACGACGAGGTCCTCACTCTCGCCATCGAGGACTCCCGTCTCATCGACCGTGAGACCGGCACCGTATGGGACCCGACCCGCAGCATCGGCTTGGAGGGTCCCCTCGCGGGTGAGGCACTCGGCTTACTGCCCGGATTCACCGCGTTCCCGCGTGACTTCGACAGGTTCTGGCCCGACGGAAGGGTATGGGTCCCCTGACCGGCCAGGGCGACGATCATCGCCGAGAACGGCTAGCTTGTCGGGTGCGTCATGTCCGCTCTCGCCACGTCGTCCCGCTCCCTCTGGATCGCTCTCGGCGTAGGTAGTGGGGTGGCGGTAGCGGCGGGCACCTACGGCTCGGTCCACGACCCGGCAGGCCAGCAGACCATCTCGCTCTTCTTCTCCAACACTCTCAGTTTCAAGGCGTGGTCGACCACCCTCATCCTCCTCCTCGCCTCTTTCCAGCTCTACTCGGCGCTACGCATGTGGGGAAGGGTCGAGCGCCCCCGGGTCATGCCTTCCTGGTGGGGAGATGCCCATCGGCTCTCGGGCACGCTCGCCTTCGCCTTGAGTCTCCCCGTCGCCTTCCACTGCCTCTGGGCACTGGGCTTCGAACCGGACTTCTCCCAGATCCGCCGCTTCGCCCATTCCGTGTTGGGCTGTCTCTTCTACGGGGCCTTCGCGGCGAAGATGATCCTGGTTCGCAGCCACGGCGGACCTTCATGGGGGTTGCCGCTGGTGGGCGGGGTGGTGTTCACCGTGCTGGTGGCCCTGTGGCTGACCAGCTCGCTGTGGTTCTTCACCAACGTGGCGTTCCCGGGGATCTGATGTTCAAGCGCCTGGTCGATCTCATCGAAGTGCTGACGGCCGTTGCGACCGCGGTGACCGTCGTCATGCTGTACACCGCTACTCCCGCGCAGCCATCCGGTGCGCAGCCCGATACCGCCGTCGGCGCCGAGCTCTTCGCCGCGAGATGCTCGGCTTGTCATGGCCCCTCCGGCGGGGGAGGCGCGGGTCCCCCCCTGGCGGGAGAGGGCGCGCTCGGTCGTTTCGACGGACCCGACGAGGTAGCCACATTCGTCGCCGCCGGCGTGCCCGGCGCCATGCCCGGCTTCGAGACGAGGCTGGACCCCGACGAGATCGACGCCGTCGCCCACTTCGTATGGTCGGGCCTGGCCGGACGACCCTGAGGGCATCGACCGAATATCGTTGTCTCTGGCTGCTCGAGTGTGTCGGATACCAGACAATGGAACCGGACGGGTAACCGAGAACGGGTTTGAATCTCGTCCTGGCGCCTGTCGAGAGGAGAGTCGTAGAACGTGGTTGCCGAGGGAACGGTCGAATGGCACAAGGTGGCGGGACTCGAAGAGCTGGCTGAGGGTCGGGTCAAGACGGTGGTGGTGGGAAGGCGATCGCTGGCGCTGACACATCATCGGGGACGTTATGGCTGCCTCGACGGTCGCTGCCCCCACCAGGGGGGTCCGCTGGGGGAAGGATCGATCGAGAAGGGATGGCTGCGCTGCCCGTGGCACGGCTACGACTACGACCCCCTGGACGGACGGCCCCCGGAGGGGTTCTCGGACGCGGTGACCTGTTTCGCCACCGAGGTGCGCGCCGACGGCGTCTATGTCGCTCTTCCGCCCGAGGTCGGTCGCCCGCGCACAGTCTCCGATGTGATGGTCGAGACGATGGTCAACTGGGGAGTCAACGCCGTCTTCGGCATGGTCGGCCACTCCAATCTGGGTCTGGCCGACGCCCTGCGAGTGGCGGAGCAGCGGGGCGATCTGCGCTACTTCGGGATACGCCACGAGGGGGCGGCTTCCTTCGCCGCCTCGGCCTACGGGAAGCTCACCGGGCGGCCGGCGGCTTGCTTCGCCATCGCCGGCCCGGGATCCACCAACCTGCTGACCGGGCTCTACGACGCCAAGACCGATCGTGCTCCCGTACTGGCCCTCTCCGGCCAGGTGCCGTCGAAGACAAGGGGTCGCGGCGCCTTCCAGGACGCCGATCTGGGTGCCGCCTTCCAGGACGTCGCCCGCTACTCCCAGACCGTACAGGTGGGCTCTGACCACGCCGAGCTGATGAGCATCGCCTGCAAGACGGCGTTGATAGAACGGGACGTCGCCCACCTCGTCTTTCCCGACGAGGTCCAGGTGATCGAGGCAGGAGACGCTCCGGCCGGCTCGCCCGCGGGCAGGGTGGCCGACAGAGAGGTGAGTCCACCCGAGGCGGTGTTGACCGAGGCCGTCAAGAGGATCACCGATGCCCGTCGGCCGATGGTCGTCGTGGGTGCGGGCGCACGTTACGCCATGGGCTCGATCACGGCACTGGCCGAGAGAATGAGCGCCCCGGTGGCCACGACCTTCAAGGCCAAGGGACTGATCTCCGACCGACATCCCCTCGGCTGTGGCGTGTTGGGGCGATCCGGGACCCCGATCGCCAGCTGGTTCATGAACGAGGCCGATCTCCTGATCGTGTTCGGTGCGTCTTTCTCCAACCACACCGGCATCGCCCCATACAAGCCGATCATCCAGGTGGACTTCGATCCACAGGCGCTGGGGCGGTTTCACGGCGTCGAGGTCCCCATGCTGGCGCATGTCTCCGTCGCAGCCGACGCCATCGCCGGCGCCCTGCCTTCGTCGGCGGCCTGGACGGATCAGCGGGACGAGGTGGCAGAACGATGGCGGATCTGGCGCGACGAGAAGTCCAGCCGGGTCGGCGACGACAGGGAAGGCGGACTCTCGTCGGCGGCCACATTCGCCACGTTGACCGAGTGCCTTCCCCCGAACGCCGTCGTGTGTGTGGACGTCGGCAACAACGCCTACTCGTTCGGCCGCTACTTCGAAGCGCAGGACCAGACCGTGCTGATGTCCGGTTATCTCGGCTCGATCGGCTTCGGGTTCCCGGCGGCGATGGGAGCGTGGGCGGCGGTGGGAGGGGAGCGGCCGGTGGTCGCCGTCAGCGGGGACGGTGGGTTCGGCCAGTACGCCATGGAGCTGACCACCGCCGTCCGTTACGGAATGGACATCACCCATGTGCTTCTGAACAACAGTGAGCTGGCCAAGATCAGCAAGGAGCAGACGTCGTCCGCCTACGACGTCTGGCAGACGGGGCTGCACAACCCCGACTTCTCCCGCTTCGCCGAGCTGTGCGGAGCCCTCGGTGTCAGGGTCACGCGCCGCCAGGAGCTGGAGCCGGCGGTGGCCGCGGCGCTGGCACATGACGGACCGTCCCTGGTGGAGGTGATCAGCGACCCGCTGCTGGTCTGACGCGCCGGACCCGCCGAATCGTCGCCAAGCCGACAATCCCGGCTGAGCCGTGTCGCAAGCCGGGTTCCTCCATCACACACCTCCACGGAAGGGAACCGGCATGACGGCGATACTGTCCGCGGCCCTGGCAGCCGGCATGGTGGCGACGGTCAACCCGTGCGGGTTCGCCATGCTCCCTGCGTACCTGGGCTTTTTCCTCGCCGAGGACTCGGGAGGGTCGAAGAGGAGCGCGGCAACGGTGGCGTTGTCGGTCTCGGCGGGCTTCCTGGCCGTCTTCGCCCTGGCAGGAACGCTGGTAGCCGTCGGTTTCCGGGCGATCGTGACGGCGATCCCCTGGTTGGCGCTGGTCGTGGGAGCAGGGCTCGTGATCGTGGGTATCGGCCAGATCCTCGGCAAGCGTCTCCTGCCCTACCTGCCCGGACCCTCGCGGGTGCGTCGGGAGTCGTCGATCAAGGGAGTGTTCGTGTTCGGCGTTGCCTATGCCGTGGCGTCGCTGTCGTGCACGCTCCCCATCTTCCTCAGCCTCGTCGGTACCGCGGTCGCAGCCTCCTCCGCCTCCCAGGCGGTGCTCATATTCCTGACCTACGGCCTGGGGATGGCCATCGTGGTCAGCGGCCTCACCGTCGTCGTCGCAGGAGGCCGGCGATCCGTCGTGGATCGGATGCGGTCGCTGGGGCGTCGCATCGACCTCGTCTCGGGATGGGTCATGCTGGCGGCGGGGGCATTCATCGTGTGGTACTGGGCGACGGTGCTGTCGGTGGGTGCTTTGGCATTGGGCTCCAACACGCTGGTCCGCTGGGTCGATGAGGTGTCCGCCTCCATCACGGGGTTCGTCGGGCGCAACGTCCCTGTGGTGGCAGGTGTCATGCTCGTCGCCGTGCTGATCTGGTTCGGGTTCGAAACGCGACGCCGGCGGGGGCCGGACCCGGCCGAGGCGGGTGAGTCGGCAGTTCCAAGTGGTGCGTCCAAGAGCCGGTCTCCATGATCGGAATCGATGAGGGGGAGGACTTCCCGGTCGTGAGAGGGGACGTTCCCACCGTTACCGGAGCCCAGATGGCGCGGGTCGACGAGCTGGCCGTGGATGAGTACGGAATCGGTCTCCTGCAGATGATGGAGAACGCAGGCGGGGCGCTTGCACGCGTCGTGAGGAGCAGAGTCCGTCGGGGAACCGGCGCAGCGGTCCTGGCCGGAGGTGGCGGGAACGGTGGGGGTGCCCTGGTGTGCGCCCGCCGGCTCGTGGGCTTCGGCATGGAGCCGACGGTGATCCTGGACAGGCCGGTCGGCGACCTCGTCGGCGCCGCAGCTCATCAGGCGGCCACCCTCGGTGCCATGGGCGTTCCGTTCGCCCAGGATCCGGACGCCGCTCACGGCGAGGTCATCGTCGATGGTCTGGTCGGCTATGGCCTTCGGGCCGCTCCCAGGGGCAGGACGGCCGAGCTAATCGCCTGGACCAGGAGTGCCCAACGGCCGGTGATCTCCCTGGATGTGCCGTCCGGTGTCGACGCCACCACCGGTCATGGGCATATCCCCCACATAGAACCCGCCGTCATAGTCACACTGGCTCTCCCCAAGGCGGGTCTCCTCTCCGGCGGGGAGACGAAGCTGCTTCTCGCCGACATCGGCATTCCCGCCGCTCTCTACCGGCGGCACCTCGGCCTCGAGGTGGGGGCGCTCTTCGAGGACGGCGACATCGTGGATCTCGACGGGGCGAACCTGCTCGGGTCCGAGTGAGGCAGGGCCAGGCCCGGATCAAGTGACGAAGCTGGCGAGGGCCTGCGCGAGACGTCGCCTCACTCGAGGACTCCGTCATCGACGCATTGGTGGAGCACTCGGCAA
>CAZTXD010000022.1:0-33717 GCA_964617995.1 uncultured Acidimicrobiaceae bacterium | reverse complement strand
GGCGAACCCAGGGTTCCACACCCCGCTAGGGGTGGGGTGGGGCCCACGGTTCACACCGCCACCGGCTGGCAGCGGTCGTCTTCGTCGACTGCGACCCGCCTGCTGTCACCGGGGCGAACAACCGCAGGTTCCTGGCGGCAACCCAAAGCTCAGTCAGGGAACCCTTTTCGGCAAAGACCACCACCCCTGCCACCCTGGGAGGGAATCCGACCAGGAGGGCCTTCGTGGCCAAGCAGTACGAACGAGCTCCCGACCTCACGATCGACTTGGGTACCACTTATCTCGCCACCCTGGAGACAGACCACGGCGAGATCAACATCGAGTTCGATGCCGCCCGGTCGCCGCAGGCAGTCAACAACTTCGTGTTCCTCGCCCGCGACGGTTACTACGACGGGGTGATTTTCCACCGGGTCGTGCCGGGATTCGTCATCCAGGGCGGCGATCCCACCGGGACCGGGCGGGGCGGGCCCGGGTACAAATTCCGCGACGAACTGGAGGGTGAAGGCGATTACAGCCGGGGGACGGTGGCGATGGCCAATGCCGGACCGAACACCAACGGAAGCCAGTTCTTCATCTGTCTCGACGACGTGGACCTCCCGCACTCGTACACCATCTTCGGGAGGGTCACGAGCGGCATGGACACCGTCGACTCGATCGCCTCACTCCCCCTCGTCCGGGAACGACCCAAACAGGACGCCGTCATCAAGACGGTGCGCATCACCGAGACCTGATCGGAGAGGTGGAATCCGGAGGTCCGTGTCGCCTGACCTGAGGATCGGACACCT
Organism: uncultured Acidimicrobiaceae bacterium; assembly: GCA_964617995.1. GTDB lineage: Bacteria > Actinomycetota > Acidimicrobiia > Spongiisociales > ZC4RG35 > CAZTXD01. Next base: position 32,932 of record CAZTXD010000022.1, on the reverse strand, counting down.
TCAGCGGCGGACGAAGCGCTCGAGGTCGCCCTCCTGGAAGGGGCCGACGGCACCCAGCACCCGTGGTCCCGTCATCACGTCGGCTGCGACCGTGCGGATGTCCTCTTGGGTCACGGCCTCCAGTTGGGCCAGCCGTTCGTCCACGGAGTAGTGCGGTGCACCGGTCAGCTCGTCCCGTCCCAGCCGGACCATACGGCTGTTGGCGTCCTCCAGCGATAGCGCCAAGCCGCCCCGCATCGCCCCTTTGGCGCGCTCCAGCTCCTCGGGAGTGATGCCGTCGGTGACGATCTTCTCGATCTCGACCTCGATCAGTTCGAGGGCGGTGCTGGCCTGGGCGGGGGTCGTCCCGACGTAGACACCCCAGGCGCCGGCGTCGGCATGGGCCATGCGGAAGCTGTACACGGCGTAGGCGAGGCCCCTCTTCTCGCGTATCTCGTCGAACAGCCGCGAAGACATGCCGCCGCCCAGGACATGGTGGAGCACCTGGAACGACCAGCGGCGCTCGTCGGCCCGGTCGATTCCCGAGCCGCCTATGACCAGATGGGCCTGTTCGGTGTCGCGCTCGACGATGCGGACATGGGGGGTCGGTTCCGAAGGTGACGTGTGGTGATCGATGGCGTCGCCGTCCCAGTCGCCGAAGAAGCTGTCGACCAGCTTCACCACCTGGTCGTGATCGACCGACCCCGCCATCGCCACCACCGTGGAGCCAGGTGTGTAGCGACGTCCCCAGTACCCGGAGATGTCGTCACGGGACATCGCCCTGATGGAATCCCTGGTCCCCAACACCGGCCGCTCGAGGGGGTGACCGGCGAACACCGCCTGTGTGAATTCCTCGAATGCGACATCGGAGGGATCGTCTTCGTTCATGTTGATCTCCTCGACCACCACCGACCGCTCGGCGTCGATCTCGCCCTGGCGGAAGGCGGGTCTCTGGATCATCTCCGAGAGGACCTCGAGGCCGGTGGGCAGATCCTGATCCAGAAGGCGAGCCCAGTAGCAGGTGAAGTCCTTGGAGGTGAAGGCGTTGGACTCGGCGCCGATGGCGTCGAAGGTCTCGGCTATCCGGCGGGCCGACAGCTTCTCGGAGCCTTTGAACAGTAGATGCTCGAGGAAATGCGATGCCCCGGCCTCATTGGGGAGCTCGTCTCGGGTTCCGGTGTCCACCCAGCAGCCGACGGCCACGGAACGCAGCGACGGCATCTCCTCGGTGATCACACGGAGACCGCTGGGAAGGACAGTCAGGTCGTAGTGCATTGGGGGAAGTGTACGTCTGCAATCACCCAATCCCGGAGGTTGAGCGAGCTGTGGGATGATGGGCGGCTGATGCGCGCCAGGGAACAGTCGATGCTCGATGACCTGCTGCGGCCCGAAGACCGGGCCGTGGAGGCGGTCGTGGCGCGCTATCAACGGGTGGCGCCGGCGATCACACGCTTCGCTCGCAGCCTTTCTGGCAACGACGACCTCCGGGTTCGCCTCGGGTCGGACGCGGCCGCTTCGACCACGGAGATCGTGTGTGACCCGAGGGTGTTCCAGGCGGCGTACAACCGCAATGCCCCGGTCACTCCCGACGAGGTGGCCCTGGCGTCGGCGCTCCACGAGGTCGTGCATCTCGTGGCTACCGACCTCGACGAACCCCGGTCGGTGCCGGCGGATTGGCCCCGCATCTCCCGGGAAGCGACCGTTCCGGAGGGAGAGGTAGACCTGCTGGCGGCTCTCGAGAGCGCAGGGGGACCCGTCACCGAGACCTTCTTCTTCGCCGTGGAGGACGCCCGCCAGGAGCGCCACGGACTGGCCGCGTACCCCGGTGCCCGTTCCGTGCTCACCGACCTGTACCGGTCAGCGTTCAGCGGCGCCGTGGGACGCTCCGGGGCGCTGGCTCAGTTCCTGCTCGGCTGCTTCCTGCTGGTGGGCGAGTACCTGGACAGGTCGGTTCTCGAACGCCGCTTCGAGGCTCGGGCGGTGGTGGCGCTGGACGATGCCACCGACCTGCTCGATGATGCTCGCTCCTCCGACGACGTGTGGGAGGTCGGAGGGATCGCCCTCAAGCTGGCGGCCATAGCCCGCGCTCACGGTCTGCTGACCGAGCTTCCCGACGGCGCCACGCCCACCCAGCGGAAGCAGGCCGAGAGGGGCGACGCCGACAAGGCAGCCGGAGGGGTCGACGCCGTGCGGCTAACGAGCCCGATCCTCCAGGATGCCGACTCCTATCAAGACATTCGCCGGGCGGCCGAAGCCAGGTCCGACCGCTCCGACCGGAAGGGTGCCTCAGACGTCGCCGACGACGAATCCACCGACCAGCTGCTGCGGGTGAGCCAGGCTCCCCGCGTCTATCTACCGAACGGCCAGGCGGGACCGCTCATAGTCACTCCCATCCCGACGGCCTTCCGTCGTTTCGGAAACGATGGGCGGACCGCCATGGCCAGCGCCGCCACTCGCTGGGGTGTTGCCCAGCGTCACGTCTCCGGGGAGTTGTTTCCCCTGTTCGCCGCCAACCAGCGACGCGGCCTCCGTTCGGGATACGACCAGGGCGACGTCTCACCCCACGCGGCCCTCTTCATCGGAGCGGGCCTGTACCAGCGCCTATACGAGCGTCGATCCGCCCGGACCCGGCGGACCTATGCCGTCAGTCTCCTGGTGGACGCCTCCGCTTCCATGCTCATGTCCCGACCCGACGGTCGCAGCCCGCGCGGTGCTCCGACTCCCAAGCCTTGGGGCATGTCGGCGGCTCTCCTGGGAGCCTGGACTCTCGCCCATCTGGCCGACGAGCTGCAGATCGACTTCGAGGTGGCGCTCTTCAATCGGGGTTTCGCCGCCCGTCCCGACGACAGCGAGTGGTCCTACACCCGGGGAAGGTCGGCGGCGACCGCCGGTTTGCGCCGCACCCAGGGAGCAGCGGCCGACCGCCTCACCGCCACCGCCAACCACTACCTGGTGAAGCCGTTCGATCGGCGCTGGAGGGAGTCCGAGGATGTGCTGGCAGGGCTGTTCTGGACCGCCGCCTCACCGAGGGATGCGTCTACGACCGCCCGCAGGGACCCACGCGGCGCACCACCGGTGTCCATGTTCGAGAAAGCCGCCAACGTCGACGAATTCAACGTGATACATGCCGCCGAGCGAATGGCCCGGCTGGGCGCACAGGTCCGGGTGCTCATCGTGCTGGCCGACGGGATGACACGCGGTTCGGTAGAGGCGTTGCGAGCGTCGGTGGCATCGGTGGAGGGCTCCGGTACCACCGTGCTGGGAATCGGGATCGGCGATGACACGGTCGACAACGCCTACCAACGTTCCCAGGTGGTGGAGCAGCCCGATCAGCTCACCGAGGCGATGGTGGACGGCACCCGTGCCGCCCTGCGACGCAGCCTCGCCCTCCAGGGCATGGACACCTGGTGGGTCCGGACGATGACAGATGCGAGAAAGGAGGCTTCCTGATGGACGCCGAGAAGGTGACGTTCGAAGACCCGCTGGACGAGGGTCCCCCGATCGTGCTGGAGCGGTTCACGCCGCCGGACGATCCGCAGCGGGCCGGGAAGGTTCCCGAACCCGACCCGCACTACGTCGATCTGGGAATGCTGTACAGGTTCGCCCAGGTGGAAGAGGTTCGCCGCCAGGAATTCTCGGGTTTCGTCCCCCTGCACGTGGCAGTACGCGGCCACATGGGAACGGGGAAGGACCACGACATCGAACAGTTCGCTGCCCTCATGGGACTCCCCTACTACCGGATACCGCTCACCGGCGAAGTGCGCGACGTCACCCTCATCGGGTCCACCCAGCTCCAGGGTGACGGAATGGGCGGCACGGAGTCGCGCTGGGAGGATGGCGAGATCACCCGGGCTCTGCGCGGACCCGCTCTCCTCAACCTCTCCGAGCTCAACGCGGCCGGTGCCGAGACCCTCTTCGCGCTGCATGGCCTCCTCGACCGCTACGCCGCTCTCGATCTCCCCACCGGGGAGACGGTGCGTCTTCGTGACGACGTCCGCGTGTTCGGCACCATGAACCCGACCGACCTGCGTGATTACGCCGGCACCCAGACGCTCAACAAGGCATTCGCCGATCGTTGGGTCGTATGGGAGAAGGACTTCCCCAGCGAGCCGCAGATCCGGGAGATGCTGAAGGTCAGGTATCCGCAGCTCCATGACGAGTTCGTCGAGGCGATGGCCCGCCTGGCAATGGAAGTCAACACGTCTTTCGAGTCGATCGATGCCGGCACCCGTGTCGAGACTCCTCTGTCACTGCGATCAATCCTCGACCGACTGCCGACCGGGCTGAGGGTCTACGCCGCATCGGAGGACCCGTTGCGCCGCGCCTGGGACGAGTTCGTGCTCCCCCATGTCGACCACTACGACCGTGACCACTACGACACCGTATGGAACGCCGTCGTCAGGAACGGGCCCTCCCGCCGCCCGTTCGCCAGCAAGTAGCGTGGGGTCCATGCGCTCCTACGATCTCGGCGATCCAGAGCTCGACGACCGCATCCGTCGCCTGGTTGCGGACGCCTGTCCCAATGCCAACGCCGACCTCATTGAGGAGATCGTCACGACCGCCCTGAAGCTGCATCGCGACAATCCCACCCGCGGCGACCTCAAGCTCGTCAACACCTCACTCAAAGAGATGAGATACTCGATGCTCGTCTTCTCCCGCCACGACGAGCCCAAGGTGACCATCTATGGGTCTGCTCGCACTCCAGATGGCCATTCCGACTACGAGCTCTCCCGGGATTTCGCCGCCGAGATGGCTCGGCGCGAGTGGGGGGTGATCACGGGAGCCGGACCAGGGATCATGGAAGCCGGAAACAAGGGGGCGGGGCCCGAGAACTCCTACGGGGTGAACATCCGCCTCCCCTTCGAAGCAGCCGCCAACGACTATCTCACGCCCCAGCGCACCGTCAACTTCAAGTACTTCTTCACCCGCAAGCTGGGGTTCGTCAAGGAGTCCCATGCCTTCGCCATCTTCCCGGGCGGCTTTGGGACCCTCGATGAGATGTTCGAGCTGCTCACCCTCGTGCAAACCGGCAAGTCCGATCTCCACCCGATCGTGCTCATGGAGTCGGAAGGCACCGGCTATTGGAGCGCCCTGCTCCCCGTCATGGAGGAGGTGCTCATGGGGGGCGGCTACATCGCCCCGGCAGACCTGGATCTGTTCAACGTCCACACCGACCCGAGAGCGGCCGCCGATGAGCTCTGCGATTTCTACGCCAACTACCACTCCCAGCGCTACGTCGACGGGATACTCGTTCTCCGACTGAACCAGGCTCCAGACCCCGACACTCTCGAGGAGCTCAACGAGGAGTTCTCCGACATCATCGCCGGCCAGCCGATGAAGGTCATCGAGCCGACGGAAGCTGAGGTGTCCGATGGGGACAGTCTCGAACTGGACCGGGTGTCGTTCCGATTCGACCGTCGGGGGTTCGGCCGCCTGCGTCAGCTCATAGACCGGCTCAACGACCTGGTCGTCACTCCCACCACCGTTCACCCGCCGGCACCCATGGGTGAAGAGCAGGCGGAACGGCCCTGGTGACCGGCGTGTGCGGCCTGCCCGAACCGCTTCAGACGGTGGATGGAGAACGGGCGGTGACCGGTCCGATGTCGGTGTGTTCCCGCCCTGGATCGGGGCGATCGCCCCATCTCCACGCACTGGCGGGGACCGGCTTGCTTTTCGCGGGCACTAGACTGGGCAGGTGCGCGAGATCCTCTCCGACCTGGTAGCCGAACAGCAGTTCCTGGACCAGTCGCTTCAGCGTATCCCGATCAAGCACTGGGATCGGGTGACACCGTCCAAGCCCTGGACGGTGCGTGACACGATCAGCCACCTAGCCGACTTCGCCGAGCTCGCCGCCGACACCCTGGCGGGGGGCCGGAAGGTCAAGGAGTGGCAGAAGGCGAGTGATCTCGACGTTCTCCGCCAGCGCGCCATCGAGAAGGGACGGGCGATGCGGCCTCAGGACGTCATCGAGTGGTGGCGGGGCGGTCGCGCCCGGGTCGTGGAACCGTTGTCGCACATGTCGGAAACCGATCGGGTCGAGTGGATAGAAGGTTCGATGAGCGCCCGCACCTTCGCCACGTTCCGCCTCATGGAGACGTGGGCACACGGCCTCGACATCTACCAGACCCTGGACATCGAGGTCGAAGACACTGCCCGCATCCGGCACGTGTGCTGGCTCGGGTGGAAGACCCTCCCCTACGCTTTCAAGGCCGCCGGTCTGGACTACTCGCCGATCCGGGTCGAGGTGATCGGGCCCGGCTACGCCAAGTGGGTCTATGGGCCGGAGGAGGCAGAGAACCTCATCAAGGGCTCGGCTTCCGACTGGGCCCGGATCGTGGTGCGCCGCACCACCCCCTCCAAGGTGCGGCTGAAGGTGACCGGGGAGATGGCCGAGCGCGCCCTAGAGGTCGCTCAAGCGTATCTGTGACCCGCTGATGGCGTCGGGTCGGAGACCACCAGGCTCCCTCCCGGCCCTGGTGGGGATGATCCATCTGCTGCCGTTGCCCGGCTCCCCTCGCTACGCCGGCTCTATGCAGGCAGCTATCGAGGACGCCGTCGAACGGGCGTCCCTCATGACAGAGGCCGGCTTCGGCGCTCTCATGGTCGAGAACTTCGGAGACGCCCCGTTCTTCCCCGACGAGGTTCCCCCGGTGACCGTGGCCGCCATGACCGAGTGCCTAGGCGCCGTCCGCCAATCCACCTCCGCCTCCCTGGGAGTCAACGTGCTACGCAACGACGCCGGGGCTGCGCTGGGGATCGCGGCCGCCACGGGGGCCGCCTTCATCCGGGTGAACGTACTCTCCGGCGTCATGTACACCGACCAGGGACCCATCGTCGGACGCGCCGCCGAGATACTGCGTCTACGGGCAGCCCTCGAGGTCGACGCCGCCATCTGGGCAGATGTGTTCGTCAAACACGCCAGCCCCCCTCCTGGCGCCACCATCGAGGAGACGGCCTCCGACATCTTCGAGAGGGGTGGGGCGGATGCCCTGGTCGTATCGGGACCCCGCACCGGGCATGCCGTCGAGCCGAAGGCGCTGGAGCAGGTGCGTGAGGCCGTGCCCCAGGCTCCGCTGGTCGTCGGCTCCGGCGCCGGCGCCGACTCGCTGGGCCGCCTGGCGGAGATCGCGGACCACATCATCGTAGGAACCGCCCTCGAACGCGACGGCGTACCCGGGGCGGCACTCGACCCCGACAGGATCGGTCGGTTCATGGAGGCCGCATCGTCAGCCGGTCTGGCATGAGCCGCCGTCATACTCGCCTTGATCACCGGGACGGATACGCCGTCCTCACCCTGGCTCGACCCGAGATCCGCAACGCCCTCACCGACCCCGACATGCTGGACGAGATCGTCACCGCTCTCCGGGATCCCGACGCAGACGTGGTAGTCATCACCGGTGAGGGAACAGCTTTCTCGGCAGGCGGGAACGTGAGCGACATGGCCGAGCGGACGGGGATCTTCGCAGGACCGACATCCGCCATCGGTGAGAGCTATCGCAGGACGATCCAGCAGTTGACACTCGCCCTGGCGACGACCGACGTAGTGACGATCGCTGCTGTCAACGGTCCGGCCGTCGGCGCAGGTTTCGACCTCGCCCTGGGCTGCGACCTCAGGATCGGTGCCACCTCATGCTGGTTCGCCCACACCTTCATCGAGCTCGGGATCATCCCCGGCGACGGCGGAGCGTGGCTCCTGCCGAGGGTGGTCGGATGGCAGCGGGCCACCGAACTCGCCCTCACGGCACGGAAGGTGGAAGCGAGCGAGGCCGTGAGCCTCGACATCCTCCTCGAGGCCGTCGACAGGGCCGATCTCCTGCCGAGGGCGACGTCGCTGGCGGCCGACATCGCCTCCAAGCCCGCTCACTCTATCCGGTACACCAAGCGCCTGCTCCGTCACGCCCGCCAGATGGACCTGGAGGGGTTCCTCGACCTCTCAGCAGCGCTCCAGGCGATCAGCCACGCCGAGCCATCTCATGGCGAAGCCGTGAGACGGTACATGGAGCGGTGGCGCACACCGGCGCCGGAAGAGTCAACCGACGGCCAGCGAAGTGACGGGTAGCCGGTCCGACTCGGTCACGTAGTTGAAGGCCTCGACCACGCTCGGGTCGAACTGGGTGCCGGCGTGGAGGTTGATCTCGTCGACGGCGTACTCGACCGGTAGGGCAGCCTGATAGGAGCGGTGACTCACGATGGCGTCGAAGGCGTCCGCCACCAGGACGACCCGAGCCAGGAGCGGGATCTCCTCACCGGCGAGTCCGAACGGGTAACCGGCACCGTCGAAACGCTCGTGGTGATAGAGGATCGCCTCGGAGATCCTCCGGTCGAAACGATCGACCGTCATGGCGAAACCCAACTCGGGGTGACGACGCATGTTGTCGAGCTCGATCGGATCCAGCGGTCCCGGCTTGGAGAGAATGGCCGGATCGACGTGGACCTTGCCGACGTCGTGCAGCACTCCCACCAGACCCAAACGGACTATGTCCTCCTCCCCCAAGGCCATCGACTCGCCCAGACGGACGGCTAGGTCGGCGACGCGGTGCACATGGCCGTGCAGGTCCTCGACCATGTTCTCCATCGCTCGCAGGAGGCTGTCTGTGTGTTTCGGTGGTGTCATGATTCTCGGGAGACGAGGTGACGGGTCACGAGGGATAAGTCACCCGCACGCATGATGCGTTACGAATTCATTCTGAACTATGGGTCCTCCGGCTCACGGTCTTTCGGGGTTCCGCCACCACTTCGCCGACCGGATAGCCTGTGACGATGGCTCCCAGCATCACCGTTCGGGCCGGACATCCCGACTTCCTCGACCTGCCCTGGTCCGATCCGCTGCCGTCGTGGTCGCTGAGCGAACTCGTCGACCTTCCCAAAGGCATCTCCCGTCACGAGGTTCGATTCATCGAGACACCCGCCGGCATCTACGTGATAAAGGAGCTCCCGGAGCGCTCCGCACGCAACGACTACGAGGTCCTGCGGGAGCTCGAGGAGAGCTCGGCGCCCGCCGTGGTACCGGTGGGCATCGTCACCAACCGCACCGATGATCGCCACGACGAGTCCTCGGCAGCTCTCATCACCTCCTATGAGGCTTTCGCCTTCTCCTACCGCGAGTTATTGGCCGGAGCCGGCTTCGGCCAGAACCGAACGCGAATGCTCGACGCCTTTGCGCACCTGCTGGTACAGATCCATCTCGTCGGCTGCTACTGGGGAGACTGTTCCCTCTCCAACGTCCTCTACCGGTGGGACGCCGATGCCATCGAGACGATCATGGTCGACGCCGAAACGGCGTCGATGTATCCCGGTGCGCTCTCCACCGGTCAGCGGCACGAGGATGTCGCCATCATGATCGAGAACGTGGCGGGAGGCATGGCCGACATCGCCGCCCAGGCCGGTTCCGACCTCGACGAAGCCGACCTGTCCATGGGAGAGGAGATCGCTTCCCGCTATCACGACCTGTGGCAGGAGCTCAAGGGCGAGGAAGTCATCGGCGCCGACGAGCGCTACCGCATCACCGACCGTATCGCTCGCATCAACGCCCTCGGCTTCGACGTGGAGGAGGTGGACGTGGTCCCGGCGGCCAACGGCCACGACTTGCGTTTCAAGCTCCGCGTCGGAGGGCGCACGTTCCACTCACGACGGCTGCGCGACATGACCGGGATCGACGCGCGCGAGAACCAGGCCCGTCAGATCCTGACCGACCTGTACTACTTCCAGACCCGACAGGGCATCCAGAGCCCCACCATGAAGAACGTGGCCGCGGTGCGGTGGAGGGTCTCGGAATTCGAGCCGACGATCGCCGAGCTGGCGCAGATGGAGGAGGTGAAAGACCCCGTCCAGGCGTTCTGCGACGTTCTCAACCATCGTTACATACTCGCCTCCGAGCAAGGTCGCGACGTTGCCACGGAGGAGGCTGTCGCCGACTGGGTGAAGGCGGGCCGCCCCGGCTACCCCCCACCGCAGCACTGACCGTTTTCGCGCATCGAATGCGCGCTATGGCGCGCATTCGATGCGCGAAAACGGTCAGTGGCCGCCGCGTTTGACGCCGCCGTATTTCATGCGGGTGTCCGAGATGGCGGCGGCGCGACTGTCCTCGTGCTCGGGGTCGGTTCCGGCGGCGACGATCTCGCCCACGAACAGCGTGTGAGTGCCGAGGTCATGCGCCTGGCGTACCTCGCACTCGAACCAGGCGATGGCTTCCTCGAAGATCGGAGCTCCGGTGGCGCCTTCCTTGATAGGCCGATCGTTGAGGCTCATACCGTCCTTCTCCGCCGGCTTGGAGAACTTCACGAACACGCGAGTGTCCTCCGAGGACCACAGATTCACGGTGAAGACTCCGGATTCGCTGATGAGCCGATGGGTGACCGCCTTGTTGTCGACGCCTATGCCCACCAGGACGGGCTCCATCGACAGCTGGGTTATCCACGAGGTGGTCATGCCGTTCCAGATATCCCCCGACCTCGAGCCCACCAGGGCGAGAGCGTTGGGGATCTTGAAGGTCACCTGGTTGATGATCTCGGGAGTCAATTCACTCATGTCTCTCCTCGACGCTAGGACAGGCCGCACCCTAACCTGACCCGATATTGCGGATCCTCATCGCCACCACCGGTGTGCTTCCCCCTGCCCCAGTGGCCGACCTTTGCAGGCGACTCGGTGGTGAGGACGGCGTCTACACCGTGATGACCGTGATCCAGGTCCCGCGCACCTTCCTGGACGCCCTCGACGAGGAGGACCGGCGCTCGCTCCTCGCCGACGACACACGCGGGGACCCCGAGGCGAAAGCCTCCGCCTACTTGGAAGAACGCGGCCGCCGGGTCGTGGAACCGATCGTGGCGGCGCTCAACGCCGAGGAACTGGATACGGCTGTGCGCTTCGTCGAAGGCGACGATCCCGCCGAGGCGATCATCCGCACGGCCGAGGAGTTCCACGCCGACATGCTCGTCATGGGTGCCACCCGCCGCCTGTTCACCGAGGAAGCATGGCGCAGCGTCTCGTCACGGGTGATGGAGCAGTCGCTCCGCCCGATACTCCTGGTCCCCGGCCCCCGTCTCGAGGACACCTTCGAGATCCCCCGCCTCGAGATCTGATCTCCGGGTACCCGCCGGTATCACCCCGACACTGACAACCGAGAACCGACAACCAACTTCCTGTCATACCCCTCCGGTACGTTCGGTGCCATGACGACCTCGATCCATACCACCGGGACCACCTGCACCCACGAGATGCGCACTCGGGGCCGAACGGGGGTGATAGCTTGTGCCGCCTGCGGGTTGCTGGAGTTCTTCGGACCGGGAGGAGCGCTGGATCCGGCCGAGGGGGTGGCGGCCTTGTTCGGCGACTACGACCTGGTGGCTCGTCTTCCCTCAGTGGGAGCGCCGGGTCGAACAGTCCTGGCCTACCGCCCCGCCCGGGGGAAAAGAGGCTCCCTGGAGGTGTTGCCTCCGGCCGTGTGGTTGTGCGCAGGGCCGAGGCTGTGGCTGGCCTCTGACGGCGACCTCCTGCTGTTGGCCACCTCCGACGAGCTCCTGGTCGACAACCTCACCCGGGAGGCATGACGAGATCCGCCAGATCCCCGTCGCTGCCCCCGCGTCGCCGGAACTGCGTCTCGTAGAGCGTGGTGTAGAGGCCGCCGTTCTCCAACAACTCGTCGTGGGTACCGCACTCCACCAACCGCCCCGCGTCCAGGACGAGGATCTGGTCCGCCGAACGGACGGTGGAGAGTCGGTGGGCTATGACCAGTGCCGTCCTTCCCTCCATCAGCCGCTCCAGAGCCTCCTGGATCAGAGCCTCCGAGCGTGAGTCGAGGTGCGACGTCGCCTCGTCGAGGATGAGGATCGCCGGGTCCTTGAGGATCACCCGGGCGATGGCCAGCCGCTGCTTCTCCCCGCCCGACAGCCGGTAACCCCGCTCCCCGACGATCGTCTGCAGGCCGTCGGGCAGCGCCGCCACCATGTCGGAGATGTTGGCCGCCGCGATCGCATGCCACAGCTCCTCGTCGTCGGCTTCTGGTCGGGCATAACGCAGGTTTGCGGCGATGGTGTCGTGGAAAAGGTAGGTCTCCTGGGTCACGACCCCGATGGCGCCGGCCAGCGCGTCCAGTGACAGCTCTCGCACATCGTGTCCGTCGATCGTCACGGCGCCGGAGCTCACGTCGTAGAGACGAGGGATGAGATAGCTGATCGTCGTCTTCCCCGCCCCCGACGGGCCTACGAGAGCGGTGAGTGACCCCGGTGGAGCCACGAAGCTGATCCGGTCCAGTGCCCATGTGCGGGTCTCCACCGGGGCACCGGCGCCGGCATCCACACCGACGTCACGCCACCGCTTCACCGCCGACAGGCCTTCCGGGCCGTCGGAGCCGTACCGGAAGCTGACATCGTCGAATCTCACCTCGCCCCGGACCCCGTCGATGTGAACTGGTTCTGACGGCTCGGGGATGTCGGTGTCGAGGTCGAGCACTTCGAACACACGCTCGAACGAGACCAACGAGGTGGCGAACTCGACCCTACTGTTCGAGAGGCCGGACAGCGGGCCGTAGAGCTGGGTCAGCAGCGTCGAGAACATCACGACCACTCCCAGCTCGAGGCGACCCTCGATGACCAGCCATCCACCCAGCCAGAAGATCCCGGCGGTACCGACGGCGCTGACCAGGCCGAGAGCGGCGAAGAACCACCGTCCCACCATCGCCCGCCGCACCCCGAGGTCGCGAACCGCGCCGGCCTCCTCCTCGAACCGGGTGAGCTCGGTGTCGGCCCGCCCGAACAGACGCACCAAGAGGGCGCCGCTCACGTTGAAGGCCTCCTGGAGGATCCCAGACATGGAGGCGTTGTGCTCCATCTGAGCCTCGGTCACGCCCCGGAGGATCCGGGCGACCCTGCGGGCGGGGATCACGAAGAGGGGAAGCGCGGCCAGAGCGAGCAGCGTCAGGCGCCAGTCGGCCTGGACCATCACCGCCAGCGCCGCCACCACCGCCACCAGGTTCGAGAGGATCGTCACGAAGGTGCCTGTTATCGCCTGTTGGGCGCCCACCACGTCGGAGTTGAGACGGTTCATCAACTCCCCGGTCTTGGTGGCCGTGAAAAAGCGGAGGGACATGCGCGACAGGTGCCGGAAGAGCTGGCGCCGGAGGTCGAAGATGATCCCCTCCCCCGCCTTCGAGGACCACCAGCGTTGCAGCACCCCCACCAGCGCCGACACGACCGGCACCACGACCATCCCCGCTCCCAGCAGCGTCAGCAGGCGCACGTTGCCGTTGGGGATCGCGTCGTCGATCAGATAGCGGATCATGATGGCCGGCACCACGCCGAGACCGCTGATCACGATCACCGTCAGGAGGATGCCGAGCAGCAGCCACCTGTAGGGGCCGGCGTACGACCACACCCGCTTGAGCAGTGCCCGGTCGATGGAGGGCTGATCCTGATCCTCGTCGTATCTGATGTAGGTGTACCAACCGCCGCCGTGGAACAGAACGAACCTCCGTGGGTAGACGGTTCAGGGTACCGGCGGGACCCCTCTACCCCGATCGGATCAGGAGGACGGAAGGTCGGCGAGGGGGACCATGGAGGCGATCACGGTGTGCATCAACTCCTCGTCCACGTTGTTCCCGCTGTCGAGCTCGTAGCGGAACGGGGCGGAGTACCAGACGTGGATCACTCCACTCTCTCCTTCCAGACGCCATACCGGTGTGTCGACGAAGTCCTCGACGGAGCAGAGCCGATCGCCATTGGCGAAGGCCGTGCACGTGGGGGCGGTGTCGGATTCGTTGGCGACCTCCGCGCCGCCCGGGTCGGTGGCCACGTTGAGCACCGCCACCTGACCTACCGAGCGGGAGCGGGTGTAGGGCTCGACCGACCACAACCCGAAGGCGACCGTAGGGTCACGGGCCAGACGCAGCGTGCGGCTCTCTATCACGAGTTGGGAGGTGACCCACTCCACCTCGGCGGGCAACGTCTCCGGGAAGGCCACGTCGGGAGTGACCGCCACGATCTCGGCACGAGAGGCCTGGAGGAACCGCGACTCGTCGCCGGCCCGGACGAAGACCGCGGTGAGAACCGCCTCCGGGGAGGCGTCGGGATCGGGCATGCCCAGCCCGTCGTTTATCCACTCGGCGGTGGCTGCGGATCGGGTGAGGACGGGCGGGGTCGTGGTGGTGGGGGCGACCGTGGTCGCCACCTCGCCGATCCAACCCGAGGACCGGCCGCCTAGGCCACCGAGGGCCTCGTCCGAGCAAGCACCGACGGCCATCGACAGCGCCATCACGAGTGCGAGGCGGGACGCGAGCGAAGAGAGGCCGCGGCTATGACCCGGCCTGGGACGAACGAGGCTCCTCACACCGATGGACATCTTCCCCCTTCAAGACGTCGCGGGTACCCGATCAGGTTCCCACGGCATCGTGACTCGGTGACGACTCATACTATTTGGGCGTGGGGGACAACCAGCGGATCTAACCTCACCTCATGGCCGACATCCTGTGCGTGAACGGGCCCAACCTGGACATGCTCGGGCGGCGACAGCCCGAGTTCTACGGGTCGACCACCCTGCCGGAACTCGAGACGACCGTCGTCGCCTGGGGCAAGCTCCTGGGCCTGGAGGTCGAATGCTTCCAGTCGAACCGTGAGGGAGAGCTGATCGAGGCACTGCATGGGGCCAGCGGAACCGGGGTCATCCTCAACCCGGGCGCCTTCACGCACACCTCGTCGGCCCTCCACGACGCCGTCGTTTCCATCGAGGTCCCGGTGGTCGAGGTGCACCTGTCCAATGTCCGGAGGAGGGAGCGTTGGCGGAGGCGCTCGCTGATTTCGCCCGCCACAGAGGCAACGATCTTCGGCCGCGGGATCGAGGGTTACCGGTCGGCGCTGCGCCACTTCATCAACCGGCGCCGCCACGGGGTGGCGACGATCCGCTACGGGCCCCATCCTGACCAGGTGATCGACGTACGCGCCGGGTCGGTGACGGGGGTGGGTGTTGTACTGATCCACGGTGGGTTCTGGGATGACGCGTGGGGGCGGGACACGACGGAGTCGTGGGCCGTGGATCTGGCCACGGAGGGCATATCCACCGCCAACGTCGAGTACAGGCGGCTCGGGTCCGGTGGAGGTCCCACCCCGACGACCTCGGATGCTGCCGAGGCGGTTTTGGCGGCCGCCGCAGCCCTGGGAACCGACCGCCTTGCCCTCGTCGGTCACTCCGCCGGCGCCCAACTCGCCATCTGGTCCGCCGTCAACGGCTTCCTCCTCCCACTCGTCGTCGTCTCGGTGTCCGGGGTGCTCGACCTCGACGCCGCCGCGGCCGAGGGTCTGGGTGGGGGTCTGGCGTCCGGATTCGCCGCCCACCCCGAGATGTCCCCGTCGCGGTTGTCACCTCCGGCGGCGCCGGTGTATCTGGTCCATGGAACCGATGACGATGTCGTTCCAAGCCGGCAGTCCGAGGGCTACGCCGGATACCTGAGCAGCCGCGGCCTGAACCCGGAAATGGCGTTCATCGCCGATGCGGGCCATTTCGACGTGCTCTCTCCCGACTCACGGGCATGGACGACGGTGCGGAAGGCTCTGGCGGAGGCGGGTGTCCTCTCTACGTGACGGCCGTCCGATCGACGGCCCGAGGGAGTTGCCCCCCGCAACGATCGACCATTACCCTCCGGGACGGTCCCTTGTGACTTTCGGGTCCGCGGGGCGGAGTCATTGGCTTGAGACGCGCACACCCCTTCGTTTTCGTCGCCATGTGGGCGGCGGTCACCCTGCTGGCAGTCGCCGGTTTCGCCGCCTTCCAGATCGGGGGTAGAAGCGCGCCCGAACCCGCAACGGCTGCGCTGGGGCGGGACGCCGGTGCCCTGGCCGGGCTCGGCTTCAACACACCTCACGCTGACATGGCCGCCACGGTCGCCGTGCCCTCATCGGCTGCCGAGGAGGATTCGACGGCCAGTGACAGGGGCCAGTCGGAGGAGGGAGCCGAGGAGGTCGTGATCGACACCGTTCCCACCCACGGCTGGCTGTCCGAGATGCAGGTGCGGGCACTCGTGACCAAGTACTTCCGACCCGAGGACATCAACCGCGCCATCCGGGTGGCCTGGTGCGAGTCACGATTCAACCCGACGTCATCCAACCCCGAGACGGGGGGCACCGGGCTCTTCCACCACCTGCCCGAGTTCTGGTCGCAGCGGACCGAAGCCGCCGGTTTCCCCGGCGCCCAGCCCACCGACGCCGAGGCGAACGTGGCTGCCGCCGCCTACGCCGTCTACGAGGAAGGTGGCTGGGCGGTATTCACATGCACGCCGTGACAGGCCGTTAGCCCCAGGACGAGGGAGGCGTGCCCGGGGCCGACTGGTCCCAACTCCCTGCCGGTCAGCGGCCCAGGGTTCACACAGCGGCGCTCATCCGCCCGAAACGGGTGGTGGTGGTTCACGGTTGGAGCCTCAGCGGAAGTCACGGGATCGGATCGAGTAGACGCCCAGGGCCTCGAGCTTGCGGGCGACCAGATTCGTTACGCCGTGGCGATATTCGATCCGCCCCTCGATGACCAGGGCCGGGGCCCGCCGTGCCACTTCCCGGTAGCGGGCCCACACGTCGGGCATGACGATCACGTTGAGCTGACCTGTCTCGTCCTCGAGGTTGAAGAAGATCACCCCCCGGGCAGTGGCAGGGCGTTGACGATGGGTGACCACACCGCCCACGCTGGCGCTCGCCGCCCGGCGGAGAGAGGTCACCTCCGCCACCGTGCGACAGCCCCGGTCTCGGAGGTGGGGACGGATGAACTCGATCGGGTGCCGCACCGAGACCCCGGTGGCCCACAGGTCGGCTCGGTGAGCCTCCTCTTCGCTCATACCGGGGAGAGGGGGAGCCTCGGCTCCCGAGGTCACCGGCAGCCGATCCGGGGCGATCTCCGCCAGGGCGCCCGCCGCCCAGAGGCCGGGGCGACGCTCCAGACCCACCGACCGCAGCGCCCCGACCGCTGCCAGCGCCTCCAGCGGCGCCGCCCCCAGACCCGTTCGATGGGCCAGGTCCTCGGGGGAGGTGAACTCACCTCCGATCTGGCGGGCCGTCTCGATGCGGGCGATCTCAGCGGGTCCGAGGTTGCGGACGTAGCGCAGCCCGAGGCGTACTGCCACCGATGCCCGAACCGGTTCATCGACAGGGCCTCTCCCCCGCCGCCATTCCCGCCCCAGGTGGTAGACCACGTCGTCGACGCCGGCCTCCCACGGTTCGATGGTGCAATCATGAAACGAGGCGTTGATGTCGGGCTGATGCACCACCACCCCGTGACGCTGAGCGTCCTGTACGAGGCTGTTGGGGCTGTAGAAACCCATCGGCTGGGCATTGAGCAGCCCCGCCAGGTACTCGGAGGGCCAGTAGTGACGAAGCCACGCCGACATGTAGACGATGTAGGCGAAGCTGACCGAGTGTGACTCGGGGAAGCCGAAACTGGCGAAACCCTGTAGTTTCTCCCAGATCTCGTCGGCGGCGGCCCCGGTTATCCCCTGAGCGGCCATGCCTTCGAACACCTCGTCCCGGAGTCGACCCATCGCCTCCTCCGATCTCTTGTGGGTCATCGCCTGACGCAGTCGGTCCGACTGGTTGCCGTCGAATCCGCAGCAGACCCGCGCCATCTCCATGAGCTGCTCCTGGAAGACGGGCACACCGAGAGTCTTGGCCAGGATCGGCTCGGTCGATGGGTGGGGATAGCGGACGGGGTCCTCACCGCTTCGACGTCGCAGGTAGGGATGGACCGACTGTCCCTGGATGGGACCCGGCCGGATCAGGGCCACCTCCACCGCCAGGTCATAGAACGTCTTGGGCCGCATCCGAGGGAGCGTGGCGATCTGGGCTCGGGACTCCACCTGGAAGAGCCCCACCGTGTCGGCGTCACCCAGCGTCTCGTAGATCACCGGCTCCTGGGGAATCGTCGCCAGGTCGATCCGCACACCGTGGACCTCGTCGATGAGGTCGACACACAGATGGAGGGCGTTGAGCATTCCCAACCCGAGCAGGTCGAACTTGACGATGCCCACGGCAGCGGAATCGTCCTTGTCCCACTGCAGCACCGTCCGGCCCTCCATCCTTCCCCACTCGAGCGGCACCACCTGCCAGAGAGGACGGTCGGCGATAACCATCCCGCCGGAGTGGATCCCCAGATGACGGGGAAAACCGTCGAGGCGTCGACAGACGTCGTAGATGAGCTCGGCGGTGAGCCCACCCGGCAGCGACACCTCCTCCGCCAGGTTCCCCGGGTCCCGGGTGTCCACGTAACGGGACAGGGAGTCGACCTGGGTGGGGGTGAAACCGAAGGCCTTGGCGACGTCGCGCAGCACCGACCGAGCCCGATAGGTGATGACGTTCGCCACCATCGCCGCCCGTTCCCGCCCGTAACGGCGATAGCAGTACTGGATCACTTCCTCTCGCCGGTCCGCCTCCAGGTCGAGGTCGATATCGGGGGCCCTTCCCCTCTCCTCCGAGAGGAACCGCTCGAAGGGCAGCCGGAGGCGTATGGGGTCGACCCGGGTCAGACCGAGGCAGCGGCACACCGCCGAGTCGGCCCCCGAACCGCGTATCTGACAGTAGATGCCCTGGGATCGGGCGAATCTGACGATGTCCCACACGACAAGGAAATAGCCGGGAAAGCCGAGCCGGTCGATCACGTCCAGTTCATGCTCCAACCGTCTACGGGCGGCGGGGTCGACCCCTTCGCTGTCGCCCGGGTACACCGTGCGGGCTCCTTCCCAGGTCAGGTGACGCAGGAACTCCATCTCTGTGCGGAAATGACCGGGCATGGGAAAGTCAGGCAGCTCGGGGGCAACCAGCGCCAGGTCGAAGGCGAGCCGCTCTCCCAGCTTCCCCGCCCGGGCGACAGCGCCCGGGTAGCGAGCGAATCGCGCCTCCATCTCCGCAGGCGAGCGCATGTGACGCAGGTCGGTGGCAGGGCGGAAACCGTCCGCCTCCTCCAGTGACCTGCGACCATCGATGGCCGCCAGCACTTCCGCCAGGTCGGCGTCCTCACGGTCGGCATAGTGGACCTGGTTGGTGGCCACCACGCCCAGGCCGAGCCTCCCCGCCACCTCCCAGAGCATGTCGTTGCGAGGATCGTCCTCGGGTAGACCGTGATGCCACAACTCGAGATGGAAGCGGCTCCCGAACAACTCGTGAAGGCGACCGGCGGCTGCCGTCGCCGCCTCCATGTCGTGACGACGAGCGGCCGACGGAACCGCCCCGGCGTGGCATCCCGACAATGCCCACACATGTCCGGAAGCTGCCACTTCCGCCAGATCCGCCCAACTGTATACGGGGGCGTCCTTCACCCCCCGCATCTGACCACGGGTCAGGAAACGTCCCAGAGCCCGGTAGCCCTCAGGGGAGGAGGCGAGGAGCACGAGGTGCTCGGTGGGTGGGAGGCGGGTGGGCTTGGAGCCGTGCATCCCCACCGTTCGACCCCGGCGAGGACCGACCGGTTGGTTCCGGAGCCGTTCCTCGTCCCATGCCTCGGCGGTCGCTACCGGGTCGGTCGATCTGTCATCCCCCGAGGGCATCCCCACCTCGACCCCGTAGACAGCCGGTAGGCCTGCTTCCCGAGCAGCCTGCCAGAAACGTGACACCCCGTAGAACCCGTCGTGGTCGGTCACGGCCAGGGCCCGGTAGCCGAGGGCTACCGCCCGTTCCACCAGAGCCTCGGGAAAGGAGGCCCCGTCCAGGAAAGAGAAATTGGTGTGGCAGTGGAGCTCGGCATACATGTAGGCCACACTATATCGAACACATGTTCGATATAGTGTCGTGGGTAGGGGTCATCAGTTGTCGGTTGTCAGTTGTCGGTCACCGACGACCGAGAACCCCCGAAAGTCCGAACCGCGTAACCTCGTCTGGTCAGAGTTAGGAGCACCATGCAGATCACCAAGACCGTTCGCCTGACCGGAAGCTCGCCCGACTCCATCGAAGACGCCGTTCGCATCGTTCTCGGGCGGGCTGCTGCCACCATCACCGGCATCGTCCGCTGGGACATGGTGCGTGCCGGTGGGCAGGTCGACGACTCCGGAGTGCCCACCGAGTTCGAGGTCACCGTCGACATCACCTTCGGCATACGCGACGCCGTGGAACACGGGTGAGCGGCGACACCCCGGGGCCGTCGTCTCTCGGCCACGGCATCCACCTCATTCCCGTCCCCCTCCCTTTTCGCTCTCCCCCGTGGGTCAACTGCTATGCGATCGAAGCGGCCGACGGTGTGACGCTGATCGACTGTGGATGTGACTGGGAACCCGGTCGCGCGGCGCTCTCGACCGGTCTGGTCGCCTCGGGGCTCGGGGGTGCCCCGATTCACACGCTGATCGTCAGCCATCTGCACCCCGACCACGTGGGGATGGCCGACCGGGTAATCGCCGAGAACCATGCCCGCTTCGTCATGCATCGCCGGGCCGCCCGCCATGTCGCCGACTACAACGACACTCCCGGGTTCATCGCCCGCAACCGGGACCTGGCGGGCCGCCA
The DNA here is from genome assembly GCA_964617995.1 of uncultured Acidimicrobiaceae bacterium. GTDB lineage: Bacteria > Actinomycetota > Acidimicrobiia > Spongiisociales > ZC4RG35 > CAZTXD01. Next base: position 12,500 of record CAZTXD010000022.1, on the reverse strand, counting down.
CGGGGTGCCAGACCACCATGTCGGCGTCCTCGCCGACGTGGGACCCCGACCCGAGTACATGCCGCCCATCTCAGCGCCCGACACCGTCGTCGACGACGGCGAGCACATCGACCTGGGAGGAGGCCGCCATCTCGAGGTCCTCCACACCCCCGGGCACGACCCCTCTCACATCTGCCTACGTGACTCCCTCAGCGGTGTCATCTTCTCGGGCGACCACGTCCTCCCCCGCATATCGCCGGTGATCATGTTCGACGAGAGCTACGACGACGTGCTGGGGGACTATCTGATGTCGCTACGTCGGCTCCTGACGGTTCCGATCGGACTGACCTATCCAGCCCACGGGACGATCATCGAGCGAGGCGCCGCCCGGGTCGGGCAGATCATGCTCCATCACGAGCGACGCCTGGCACAGATGACGGCGCGGGCCGCGGCGGATGCCGTGACCGCCTGGAAGATGATGGAGGCTATCTTCCGGCCCCATCTGTCACTCCTGGAGCAGAGGCTCGCCCTCCGTGAGACCGTCGCCCACCTCGAGCACCTGCGCCTGTATGGCCGTCTCGCCTCCGAGGATCGGGACGGGGTGGTGTGGTATCGGGGTCCGGGCGTCACGCGTTGATGCACGCGTGTATGGTCCGAACAGGGTCACAGAAGAGGGAAACCGCGAGAGAGGGAGTTCCCGATGCGGAAACGCACTGCGATCTCCGCCGTCCTGGCACTACTCGCAGCCACGTTCGCGACCAGCGGCCCGCTGGGAGCCCAGACCGACGGGCTGGAGTCCCGTTCCGGACCGGAGCGTGTCAGCGGCACCGTCTCCTCGGACTTCGCGCTCCGTAGCCTCGACGACCTGGTCCAGGTGTTCATCCAGCTCGATGAGCCGTCTGTGGCCGAGGTAGCAGCCGAGGGGGCGAGCCGGGCCGCTCAGCAGGCCCAGGGAAGGGCGGCGCTCGCCCAACAGGAGGCGGTCCGCGCCGATCTGGGTGGGCTGATCGCCGACGAGCTCTCCAATCTGGTCGTCGGCGCCAACGGGCTGCGGGCCCTGGTGCGGGTGGGGGACATACCCGCCATCCGCGCCGCCGACGGCGTGGAAAGCGTGGCGTCGGTCACTCGTTACGAGCTCGACAACGAGACCAGTGTCCCCTGGATCGGCGGTCATGATGTCCAGGACGCCGGCTTCACGGGCGATGGCATCACCATCGCCATCATCGACACCGGCATCGACTACACCCACGCCTCGTTCGGGGGGTCGGGCGATCCTGCCGACTATTCGGCCAACGACCCGGGAAACATCGAGCCGGGAACCTTTCCCACCGCCAAGGTGATCGGTGGTTTCGACTTCGCCGGACCCACCTATGACGCATCCACCCCGGGACTGGACACTCCCAGCCCGGACCCCGACCCGCTCGATGTCAACGGCCACGGTACCCACGTGGCCGGAACGGCCGCTGGCTTCGAGGTGACCGACATCGATCTGCTGGTGGGCCGGGGAATGGCCCCCGATGCCCTGCTCTACGCCTTCAAGGTGTTCGGCGATGTGGCCGGGTCCACCGACCTGGTGTCCGACGCCATCGAGCGGGCCCTCGATCCCAACAACGACCTGAGCACCGACGACGCCGTCGACGTGATCAACATGAGCCTCGGCTCGCCCTACGGCCATCCTCAGGATCCCTCGGCGATCGCCAGCCAAAATGCCGTCGACCTCGGCGTCGTTGTCGTCGCCTCGGCGGGCAACTCGGGCACCCCGCCCTACGTCACCGGCTCACCCGCCGTTGCGGACGGGGTCATCTCGGTGGCCGCCTCGGTCGACGGTGGTATCGAGTCGCTTGCGATGACCGTCAACTCCCCGGCCGAGATCGCCGACGACTACGAGGCCCAGCCCGGTGACTTCGGCGAGCTCGATCCCGCCACGACCGGCGACCTCGCTATCGCCGACCCGCTGGATGCCTGCGGCGGCGGCCTGAACAACGACCTGACCGGCCAGATCGCCTACATCCAACGCGGCACCTGCACGTTCTCGGAGAAGATCCGCAACGCCGAGGATGCCGGGGCGGTCGGAGCGCTGCTGTTCAACAACGACGCCGGCGCGCCGATCGCCATGGCCCAGGATGGCACACCCGATCAGCCGGATATCCCGGCAATGATGATCAGGTTGGACCAGGGGCAAGAAATCCGCGCCGTGGCCGAGAGTGAGACCGTCAATGTAACTCTCCGCGAGGACCTAAACATTCTCACCCCTCACTACATCGACACCCTGGCCGGCTTCACCTCCCGCGGACCGGGATTCGGCAACGTGTTCAAGCCGGATGTGAGCGCCCCCGGGTTCAACATCTTCTCGACCGATGTCGGAACCGGAGACCAGGGTGTGCTCAACAGCGGCACCTCGATGGCGGCGCCGCATGTGGCGGGAGCGGCGGCACAGCTGCTCGATGCCCATCCGGGGCTCTCGCCGGCGCAGGTCAAAGCGCTGCTGATGGGGTCGGCCACTCCGGCCACCGTGGAAGGCATGCCCGGGGACACCGCGATGTTCGTCCCGGGAGCGGTCCCGGTCGCCCGTCAGGGCACCGGCATCGTGCACATCGACTCGGCCGCCCTGGACATGGAGGCCTATGCCAGTCCCGCCGGGGTGTCGATGGGCCGTCTCAACCCCACCACGGGAGGCACCGAGACGGCCACCGTCGACCTCAACCGGCTCACGGGTGACGCCACCTACAACGTGACGTTCGAGCCCAACCAGGTGCTGCCCGGGGTGAGCTGGAGCGTCTCCGACACCTCGGTCACCACCAGTGGTGGCACCGGTTCGGTGGACGTGTCCGTCGACCTCGACCCAACGGCGATGGACTCCGACGACGGCTTCTACAGTCAGGCGGAGAGTGATGGCTGGGTGGTCTTCGAAAACACGACCAACTCTGCCGATGTCATCAGGGTCGGGGTGTTCGCGGTGGTCGATCCCGCTTCAACCGTGAGCGTGGAGGCGGGCTCGGTGCTGGTGGCGAACGGCGGGCCGGGTGACGGCTTCGCCGACGGGTTCACCAACTCCACCGGCGGCGAGGGAAGCCTGGCCGCCACCGGCTACCGCACCACTCCCGGAGGCGGCTTCGACGGCTCCGACCTGATGGAGCTTGCGGTAGCCCTCAACCAGCCGTGGTCGGCCCCTTCGGCGCTGGAGGTGGACGTCTTCCTGGACGTCGACCAGGACGGCACCGACGACTTCGCCATCGTCGCCGCCGATCTCGCCGCCTTCATCGGAGGGAACGCGGTCGGACAGCTGGTGACGGCCATCTTCGCCCTCGACGGCTCATTCGCCTCGCTCTTGTACTTCGGCGTGGCCGACATGAACGACGAGGTGATGATCCTGCCCTTCAACGTCGACGGCTCCTTCGGCTTCCTCGCCGATGGCGACACCACCTTTGACGTGACGGTGGCGGTCTTCGATCAGCTGGGGCTGGCGGGGCTGAGTGAGACCGAGAGTGTCGACCTGGAGGACGAGATCACCTCTCCCGAGGGGCTGAGCCTGGTGGTTCCGGCCGGTACCGCCGGTGAGATCGAGACCGAGGGTGCGGGTCTCATGCTCTGGGTGTTCCAGAACAACGCGGTGGGCGACCAGCGCGACACCGTGGTGATCATTCCCGCTCCGGCCCCGCCGCCGCCACCACCGCCGCCACCACCACCACCGGACGGGCCACCGGAGCCGCCGCCGCCCGTATCGGAGCCGCCCAGCTTCGACGATGTCCCGGAGGACCATCTGTTCCACACCGAGATCGTGTGGCTTGCCCAGCACGGCATCACCCGCGGATGCAACCCACCCGCCAACGACATGTTCTGCCCCGGAGACCCGGTCACACGGGCCCAGATGGCCGCCTTCATGACGAGGGGGCTCCAGCTTGCCGCAGCCGACGAAGACTTCTTCATGGACGACGACGGCATCGTCCTGGAGGAAGACATCAACCGGATGGCGGCGGCGGGAATCACCCGCGGATGCAACCCACCCGCCAACGACATGTTCTGCCCTGGAGATCCGGTCACACGGGCCCAGATGGCTACGTTCATGGTCCGCGGATGGGGACTCACCGATGGGGCGGGCAGCGACCTGTTCGACGACGACGACGGCAACATCCACGAGTCGGCCATCGACATCCTCGGCACCGCCGGGGTGACCCGCGGATGCAACCCGCCGACGAACAACTTGTTCTGTCCGGGTGACGACATCACGCGAGGGCAGATGGCAGCGTTCATCTTCCGGGCGTTCCAGGCCGTCGGAACAGGTCCCTGAGCCCAAGCTCGACTGCGATGATGGGGCCCCATCATCGCGTCGGGGTAATCTGCGCTCCCGTCAGGAGGTCCTGCGTTTGGATTGGGATATCGACACGATCGTGACCGGAGTCGACGGCTCGGATCACAGCCTGGGAGCGGCCCGGATGGCGGTGTCGATCGCCCGCCGGTTCGACGCCCGGCTCCTCATAGTCACCGTGGTGAGACCGCCGGAGGGCTGGTGGGGAATCGGCGGCGCTCCCCCGACCCCCGATGCCTTCGCGGCAGCCGTGGTGGAAGGCCGGCGGAAGATCCTCGACCACGCCGAAGCGACCCTCGACCTCGAGGGGCTCACCTACGACACCGTAGAAGAGGTGGGCGACCCGGCGATCCAGCTCTCCGAGGTGTGCCGGAGCGAAGACGCCGGCCTGCTGGTGGTCGGACGCAGGGGAGCCGGGATCGTCGAGCGCCTCATCGTGGGATCGGTGGCCGACCGCGTCGCCCACACCGCACCTTGCCCGGTGCTGACCGTTCCCTGACAGCACCCTTCGGATTCAGACGTTGAACCGGAACCGGATCACGTCACCATCGGCTAATTCGTACTCCTTGCCTTCCACGCGGAGCCTCCCCGCCGCCTTCAGCGCCGCTTCACTGCCGAAGGCCACCAGATCGCCGACACTGTAGACCTCGGCCCGGATGAATCCGGCCTGGAAGTCCGAATGGATGACCCCAGCCGCTTCGATGGCGGTCGCCCCGGCGGGGATCGTCCAGGCCCGGATCTCCTTGGGGCCGGTGGTGAAGAACGTTCTCAGGCCCAGCACCTGGTACGTCGCCCTCGCCAGGGCGGCAAGACCTGGCTCGTCCAGTCCCAGCGCCTGGAGGAACTCGGCCTGATCGTCCGGCGCCAGCTCGGAGATCTCCGCCTCCGCCTGGGCGCATATGACCACCGCGCGAGCCCTGCGCCGGCGCGCCCACTCCCCGACCGCGGCGGTATGCCGGTTGCCGGCCAGGCCCGACTCGTCGACGTTGCACACATACAGGATCGGCAAGGCGGTCAGCAGTTCCATCCGGGCAATGGCCGTTCTCTCGGAATCCGTCCAGTCACCATCGCGGACCGCGAGCCCCTCGGCCAGATACTTCGTCACCCGGGCGACCAGGTCCCGCTCGGCGCTCGCCTCCTTGGCTCCGGTGCGGATCGACCGCTCCAGACGCTCCAGCCTCCGTTCCATCACCTCGAGATCGGCCAGCGCCAGTTCGGTGGCGATCGTCTCGATGTCCCGGATCGGGTCGACCGACCCCTCCACGTGGGCGACGTCGGGGTCGTCGAAGCATCGAACCACCTCCAGGATCGCATCCACGGTCCGCACGTGACCGAGGAACTGGTTTCCCAGTCCTTCACCCGTGCTGGCACCCCGTACCAGGCCGGCGATATCGACGATGCGGACCACTGCCGGGATCACCTGACTCGTCTCGATCACCGAGCTGATCTGACCGAGGCGGGTGTCGGGCACGGGGACCACTCCCACGTTGGGTTCGATGGTGGCAAACGGGTAGTTGGCGGCCTCCGCCCCCGCCGCGGTGAGGGCATTGAAGAGGGTCGACTTGCCTACGTTGGGGAGACCGACGATCCCCGCTTCGACACTCAAGATGGACTCGCGGACGCGCGACGACGGCAACGGGTGGCGGGGGCCATGGGATCAGTCAGATTACCGAATGGACCGAGCGGCTCCCAAGCCGTTAGTAGATGAGGACTGCCCTGGCGGCCAACCCTCCGGCCACGGCCAGGAGCCACGAGGCGAGGGATCCGATGAGCACGTACTCGGCGCTGAGATGCGGCTCCTTCCCAGTGATCTCCGGGAACCGGAGTATGGCCTTGGCCGCCACCACCAGCGCGGCCGCTCCGGCCTCGTCCCCCACCACCAGTAGGAAGATGAGCAGCCGCTCCAGGTTCCCGATCCACCGGCCGGCCCCCTCCGTGCCTCCCGTCTCGATGGCGCGAATCTGGATCAGGAGGTAGCGCACGAACCAGTTGGCGGGAACGGTCATCGCCACCACCAGCACGACGACGGCGGCGACCCTCACGAGCCGGGAAGGGGGATGGCCGGGGTCGCCGCCTCGAGGAGGGTATTCAACCGACGCCGCTTGATGCGGCGACTCACCGAGCTCTCATGCAAGCCGAGGCGGCCGGCTATGGACCGCTGACTGTGATCGTCGCCCAGCGCCAGGACAATGGCGGCGTCGACATCATCGAGGCGCTCGAGCTGGAGGTCGCGCAGTTTCAGGTAGGCGTTGGTCAGGTCGTCCCATTCCGTCTCGGTGCGCACGAGAGTACGCGGCCCCTGTGACGGATCCCCCAGGGCGTCGATGGCGTCCCGGCCGCGCCACCAGGCGGGACCGTCCTGGCCAAAGGGCGATCCATCCCCGGGATCGACTGTGATCTCACCCCAGCCGATGCCGATCCGCAGGGGGGCGAATCCTCGCGCCCCCAGATGGAGGAACCACGAAGCCTCCACTGCCATGGCAACGGTGGGATATCTCCCCTGGAACTCGTCGCCCAGCGTGACGGCCAGGGGCTGGCCGAGTCGCCGGGTCACATCCTCGAGCAGATCCAGGAGGTCACGTTGGAGACGGGATCGATCCTCCGACCGTCGGGATCCGACCAGGTCTCCGATGAGGGCTGCTTGCATGATTCCGGCAACTGTACTGGTTCATGCATAGATACTGCAAGGGTCGATGGCTTTGCATCCCGACAGCAACCGGTCGGCTCAGGTGCCGGCCGCCACCTCCGCCACCACCTCGAAGGGACCCTCCCGGTACTCGATCCGGTCCGCCTTGGATGCGTCGGCCAGGTCGACGCCGGCCGCCCGCAGGAAGTCGAGACGAGTCGGGGAGTCGCTCACCAGCAACGAGCTCACGGGGGTCCGCATCGACACCTTGGCGTCGGACTTGGCCCGCCTCACCTGCGACAGCACCTCGGACGTGACGTCGAGTACCGCCGTCTCTCCTGTGGCTGCCTCCAGCTCGGAGACCCTCGGCCAGGAAGCCCGGTGCACGGAGCCGTCCTTCCACCAGCTCCAGACCTCCTCGGTGACGTACGGCAGGAAGGGAGCGAACAGCCGAAGGAACACCGAGAGGCTGGTCTGGAGGGCGGCATGCGCCGAAGCCGCCTCCCCTCCATCCCGGTAGGCCCGCCCCTTCACCAGCTCCAGATAGTCGTCGGTCCAGGACCAGAAGGCCGCCTCGGTGACTTCGAGCGCCCGGGCGTGGTCGTAGGCCTCGAAGGCCGAGGTGGCGGTGTCGACCACCTCAGCCATGCGTCCCAGCATGGCCCGATCGAGCGGTTGGGTGACCTTCTCCGGGTCGACGTCATCCGCCAGCGAGAGGGCGAAACGGGCGGCGTTGAGGATCTTGATGGCCAGACGACGCCCGATCCTCATTTGACTCTCCTCATATGCGCTGTCGGCGCCGAGACGAGCGGAAGCAGACCAGTAACGCACGCCATCCGCCCCGTACTGACCCAGCAGCGACAGCGGAGTCACCACGTTCCCCTTCGACTTGGACATCTTCTTGCGGTCCGGGTCGTAGATGAAGCCCGAGATGGCGGCATGCGACCACGGCAGCGAGTCGAACTCCAGGTGAGCACGCACCACTGTCGTGAAGAGCCACGTGCGGATGATGTCGTGAGCCTGTGGCCGGAGATCCATCGGGAAGACCCGCTGGAATAGATCGGGATCCTCCGCCCATCGCCCGGCGATCTCAGGGGTGAGCGAGGAGGTAGCCCAGGTGTCCATGATGTCGGGGTCGGCGGTGAAACCACCGGGAACCCCCCGCTGGTTGGGGGTGTAGCCGGGCGGGGTGTCGGAGCTGGGATCGATGGGCAGATCGTCCTCGGCCGGGACGATGGGATCGTGGTAGATGGGCTCGCCGTTGTGGTTGAGCGGGTACCAGATCGGGAACGGCACCCCGAAGAAGCGTTGCCGACTGATGAGCCAATCGCCCATCAGCCCTTCGACCCAGTGGCGGTATCGCGCCCCCATGTGGGCGGGAATCCAATCCAGCTCCTCACCACGCTCGACCAGCCGGGCGCGGAGGTCGGTGTCCCGTCCCCCGTTTCGGATGTACCACTGCCGGCTGGTGACGATCTCGAGAGGGCGGTCGCCCTTCTCGTAGAACTTGACGGCATGGGTGATGGAACGGGGCTCGCCGTCGAGGGCGCCGGCCTCGGAGAGCATCTCGGCCATCCTGCGCCGGGCCTGGTTGGCGAAGCGGCCCCCCAGCTCCCGATAGGCCCATCGTCCCTTGTCCCCCTCGATCCACGGCGGGGTCTCGTGCTGGAAACGTCCGTCCCTGCCGATCACAGCCCGGGTGGGGAGCTGCAACTCGCGCCACCATGTGACATCGGTGGTATCACCGAATGTGCAGATCATTGCGATGCCGGTCCCCTTGTCGGGATCGGCCAGCCCGTGGGCCTCGACTGGCAGCTCCACCCCGAAAATGGGGCTGATCACGGTCCCCCCCACCAGGTCGCGGTACCGCTCGTCGTCGGGATGGGCGACCAACGCCACACAGGAGCAGATCAGCTCGGGCCTGGTGGTCTCGATGAACACCGGCTCACCGTCGGGGCGGTGGAAGGCGATCCGGTGTTCCGCCCCGGGACGCTCGCGGTCCTCCAGCTCGGCCTGGGCGACGGCGGTCTGGAAATCGATGTCCCACAGCACCGGGGCCTCCTGGGCATAGGCCTCACCCCGGGCCAGGTTTCGGAGGAAGGCCCGCTGGCTGATCCTCTGACTCTCGTCCGCGATAGTGGTATACAGGAAGTTCCAGTCGACCGACAACGCCAGGGCACGGAACAGCTCCTCGAACGCCTTCTCGTCCTCGGCGGTGAGGTGATGGCACAGCTCCACGAAGTTGCGCCGGGAGATGGGACGGGCCGGGTCGAAGGGAGTCTGCGGAGGGATGAAATCGGCGTCGTATGGCAGTGAAGGATCACACTGGACGCCGAAGTAGTTCTGGACTCGCCGCTCCGTGGGAAGGCCGTTGTCGTCCCACCCCACCGGATAGAACACCTGCTTGCCCCTCATCCTCTGGAACCGGGCCATCAGGTCGGTGTGGGTGTACGAGAACACCGATCCGGCGTGGAGGGTCCCCGACACCGTAGGCGGCGGAGTGTCGATGGCGTACACGGCGGAGCGGTCGGCGGTGCGATCGAAGCGGTAGGTGCCATCTTCTTCCCACCGGGCCGACCACTTGGCCTCCAACCCGTCGACACTGGGCTTGTCGGGAACCTGTCTCGCCATGGGACAAGGGTACCGGGACGAACACCGGCGGTTCCAACCCGGAGTTACTGTGTGTCAGTGCGCATCTTCCCGTCACGCCTCGCCCTCACCGCCTGCCTGGCGGTGGCGGTGGCTTGCTCCGGGGCCGACATCCGGCTTCCCGTCGAGATCGGCTCCGATATCGACGTCGACGGCCTCTTCGAAGAGTTGCGCGACTGCGGCACCCTCAGCGACACCTTCGTGGCGGTGGTGAGGGGGGCGGCGGGGGACCTCGACGAACTCTCCGAAAGAACCGGTGATCGGGTTCCGGCCGCCGAGCTCGCCGAGAAGGTGGATCTGGTGGTCGACAACGCCTACTTCGAGGTCGCCGAGAGGCTGGGATGCGATGCCGTCGCGCAGCGAGTCGACACCATCGAGCGACTCCGGCGGCTCTCACCCGACTCCGCCGCCGGCGAGGAGCTGGTGGAAGAGGTCATCGACGAGCTGGAGTCCAGGCGGGGTTAGAGGAGACGCCACTACCGACGGTGCCGCTGTTTGGGAGGCGTCGTCGAGACTCGACGCGTGGGGGGTCAGGTCTCGGCTCCTCCTCACGCACCCGGAAGAGGTCTCCCCGCCGCGAACGCTTCCAGCACCTCTGTCGCCTCGGGCTCGGAGCGCACGAGATAGGAGATCCCTCCCTCGTTGCTCAGGGTGACCGGGAGGGTGACCGCCTCAGTGTTGTCGGCGGATCGGAACGCCCACCCCGTACGACCCAACAGGAGTGGTGTCACCGACGAGTCGACGGTGAGGTTCCCGGTGACCTCGGTGAGAACTGCCGGGCTGCGCAGCAACCCCGACGGGCTCGATGCCTTGGAGATGATCTTCACGAGGACCTCCCGCTGGCGTCCCGTGCGCTCGATGTCGCCGCCCCTGACCGAACGCCACTCGCCGTCTCGCAGCTCCTCGTAGCTACGAGAACGTGCGTAGGCGAGGGCGGTGGCACCGTTGACGGTCTGAGTCCCGGTGTCGACGTCGAGACCGGACTTGAGATCCCGTGCCGGTGCGGGGAAGTCCAGCTCTATTCCCCCGACGGCATCGACGATCCCCGCGAACCCCCCGAAGTCCACCTCCATGTAGTGGTTGACACCGACACCTGTGGCGTTTCTGACGGTTTCCACCAGCAGGTCCGGTCCTCCGAAGGCATAGGCGGCGTTGATCTTGTCGGTGCCGTGGCCGGGGATCTCGACTTTCAGGTCGCGGGGCAGTGACAGTAGCTGCAAGGTGTCTCCCGAGACCTGCATGAGGATGATCACGTCGGCGCGGGCGCCGGCGAAGCTCCCGAAGCGGCCGTCGAGGTCGTCGGGGAGGTTCTCCCGCGAGTCGCTTCCGACCACCAAGTACGTGCCGTTGCCGGGAGCCAGTGACGACAGGGTGCCGGCGTCGCCCATCCGGAACTCGGCGAAGAACAGCGCCCCCAAGGCAACGGCCGTGAGGATGACCAGCACCATGAGAATGCGGATGACCCATCTCTGCCCGCGAGTCATCCGTCGCTTTCGCCTCCTGGTGCCGCGGGGGCTACCAGGCGGTTCCTGGGCGGGGAGAAGGCGCGTTTCCTCTGACATGGCGGTTCCTCACGGGAAGGTGCCGAACGGCACCGGGACATGTTGGCAGATCTGTGCGATTAAACGGCCGCACGAATAGATCTGGTGCCCTCCGAAGGATTCAGCCGGCACCCCGGATCTGCAGGCCCGCCATGAGCCGCTCCACCGAATCGGCTATCTCACGAACTGCATCCTCGAACACCTCAGAGTTGTGTGCCGCCGGACGGGAGAAGCCCGACACCTTCCGCACGAACTGACGGGCGGCGGCTTCGATGTCCTCCGGTGGTGAGATGGTGGCGCCTTCGCGGAGACGAACGATGGATCTGCACATGGAGGCAAGGTAAGCCGCCCTCATTGGGGCACGCAAGGCGACGGCGCTCAAGCGTTGCGACGGTACTGTCCACCGACCTGATACAGGCAGTCGGTGACCTGGCCGAGGGTGGCGACCTTGCTCGCTTCCATCAGGCTGGCGAACACGTTTCCTCCCTCACGGGCAACGGCGGCGAGGTCTTCCAGTGCCGCTCCGGTGCGTTGGCTGTTCCGCTTGCGAACGGCCTCCACGTTCCGGATGAGCCTATCCCGCTCGGCATCCGTGCTTCGCACCAGGCCGTCCGGCATGACGAAGGGGGACCCGTCCTTCGAGAGGAACGTGTTCACGCCGATCACGGGGTACTCACCGGACTCCTTCAGGCGCTCATAGTTCAGGGACTCCTCCTGGATCTTGCCGCGCTGATACTGGCGCTCCATCGCACCCAGGACCCCGCCGCGCGAGTTGATACGGTCGAACTCGGCCAGGACCGCTTCCTCTACCAGGTCGGTCAGCTCTTCGATCACGAAGGAGCCCTGGAGCGGATTCTCGTTGCGGGCCAAGCCCAGCTCCCGATTGATGATGAGCTGGATGGCGACGGCCCGGCGGACCGACTCTTCGGTGGGTGTGGTGATGGCCTCGTCGTAGGCGTTGGTATGGAGGCTGTTGCAGTTGTCGTAGACGGCATACAGCGCCTGGAGGGTGGTGCGGATGTCGTTGAAGGAGATCTCCTGGGCGTGGAGCGACCTCCCCGAGGTCTGGATGTGGTACTTGAGCATCTGGGAACGGGCGTTGGCGCCGTAGCGATGCTTGAGAGCCTTGGCCCATATACGCCGTGCCACACGACCGAGCACCGCGTACTCGGCGTCGATGCCGTTGGAGAAGAAGAAGGAGAGGTTGGGTGCGAACGAATCGATGTCCATGCCCCGCGACAGGTAGTACTCGACGTACGTGAACCCGTTGGCGAGGGTGAACGCCAGTTGGGTGATCGGGTTGGCCCCGGCCTCGGCCATGTGGTAGCCCGAAATCGACACCGAGTAGAAGTTCCTCACCTGGTTGTCGATGAACCATTGCTGCACGTCACCCATCATC
>CAZTXD010000021.1:0-35295 GCA_964617995.1 uncultured Acidimicrobiaceae bacterium | reverse complement strand
ACGGGATGATGGGCTCCTACGCCATCATCGGCGCCCATCTGTGCATCGCCAACGGAGCCGCCTGGTCGGCCCAGATCCGGGGCACCGATCAGGTGACGGCGGTGTTCTTCGGCGACGGGACCACCAACATCGGGGCGTTCCACGAGTCACTCAACTTCGCCAAGATCTGGGATCTGCCGGTCGTGTTCGTGTGCGAGAACAACCTCTACATGGAGTACACGCCCATCGACCTGATCACGGCCGTGGAGCACCCCGCCGCCGATCGCGCCTCCGCCTACGGGTTGGAGCCGATCCTGGTCGACGGCAACGACGCCGATGCCGTCTACGAGACCGCCCGGCAGGTGATCGACCGGGCGCGCAATGGGGGAGGGCCGTCGCTGGTGGAGGCGGTCACCTACCGGCACGGCGGTCACAGTCGGGCCGACCCCGCCAAGTACCGGCCGGCCGACGAGGTGGAGGCGTGGCTCGACCGGGACCCGATCTCCATGTATCACCAGCGGTTGCTGCGGCTGGGTGTTCCCGAGGGCGACCTGACCCGGATCGCCCAGGAGGTCGCCCGCCGCGTCGACGAGGCCACCGACTTCGCCAAGGAGGGCCCGGAACCGGACGAGAGCGCCCTCTTGACGGACGTGTGGGCGGATGGGGGGTCGGCATGGCGGAACTGAGCTATCGCGACGCGGTGGCCCACGGCATCGCCCAGGAGATGCGCCGCGACCCCAACCTGGTGATGCTGGGTGAGGACATCGCCGGAGCCGGCGGTGTGTTCAAGACGACGGTGGGACTGCTGGACGAGTTCGGGCCCGAACGCATCCGCGACACCCCGATCTCCGAGCAGGCCATCCTGGGAGCGGCGATGGGGGCGGCCATGACCGGTGTTCCCGTCATCGCCGAGATCATGTTCTCGGACTTCCTGGCCGTGTGCTTCGACATCGTCGCCAACGAGATGGCCAAGTCCCGCTACATGACCGGAGGGCAGATGACGATTCCAGTCGTGATCAGGACCGCCAACGGGGGTGGCTCCCGTTTCGGTGCCCAGCACTCCCAGAGTGTGGAGAACTGGTGCATGATGATCCCCGGTCTCAAGGTCGTCGCCCCGTCGAACCCCCGTGATGTCGTGGGGCTGATGGCGGCGGCGGTCCGCGACCCCGACCCGGTGGTCTTCTTCGAGCACAAGTCTCTCCTCGCCGGCAAAGGCGAGGTTCCCGACGGTGAGCTCGTGGATGAGTTGGGCAAGGCCGCGGTGGTGCGGGAGGGCACCGACTGCACGATCGTGGCATTGGCGCTGATGGTGCCCCGAGCGCTGGAGGCGGCCGAGCGTCTGGCCGCCGACGGGATCTCGGCCGAGGTGATCGACCTGCGCAGTCTGGTCCCTCTCGACACCCTGACGGTGCTGAGCTCGGTGGGGAAGACCAGCCGCCTCTTCACGGTGGAGGAGAACCCGCGTCTGTGCGGATGGGGTGCCGAGGTGGCCTCCATCGTCGGCGACGAGGCGTTCTGGGACCTGGACGGCCCCTTGGTGCGCATCACCACCCCGCACATACCGTTGCCCGCCGCGGAGGCGTTGGAGGACTTGGCCCTCCCATCGGTCGACCGCATCTACACCACGATCCGCAAGACCCTCGATTGACCCGGGTCGCTTCGCGTCTCAGCGGACCCCGTCGAGCCGGAGCGTGGCGGCTCCCGCGACCACGGCGCTGACGAGCACGGCCACGAACCCCCACGCCGGGACCGACGACCAGTCGATCGTGCCGGGGTAGCGGGCCACCGCCACCCCCTGGAGGATCCCGAAGGCGACGAACGCCCACGCCGCGGGACGCAGGCGAGGCACGTCGTTCTCCCATAGGGCGTGGGCTGCGGCCACTCCCAGGCTGATCACCCAGGCGCCGATGGCCCGGCCGGTGAGAGCGGTCAGCGACCACGGCCAGATCGGCGCCGCGGCCTCCGGAGCGATGAGCAGCGCCGCGCCCACCGCCACCAGCACGAGGGCCTGGGCGGCGACGAGCACCCGCAGCCAGCCGGGGAGAGTGTGCTGTCGGGGAGGGTCCTCTCCCGACGCGCGTCGCTGGGCCACCAGCACGTAGGTCAGGGCAACCGGCACGATGAGGTAGACGGCGATCCACGTCCAGGTGACGGCCCGGGTGGCGGCCTCGAACTCGGCCCCCAGGTGGAAGCGGTCGATGTGGACCAGGGTCACGATCAGCGTCAGGACGGTGAACACGAGAACCGTAGGCACCGCGACGCGAGCGTTTGCCCACAGGCGCTGGCGGGCGGCCGACCATTCGAAGGCGATGCTCGCCCAGTAGCCGGCGCCGAGGAAGGCGGCGGTGAGGGGAGGGTCGATCGTCCAGGCGAAGAAACGCTCCGTTCGCTCGGCGAAGACGAAGAGCTGGATCCCCGCCAGCCCCACCAGTACGACCGCCAGCCACAACAGCGCCCGCATTCCCGCCGTCATCTCCTTGTGTTCGGTGTCAGTCGTCATTTGCGCTGCTCCTCCTTTCATGTAGGTACCTGTGGACCTGGGCGATGGCGATGGCCCCCGCTCCGACCGCCGACGCCACCCTCTTCACCGAGCCGTGGCGGAGGTCCCCCACGGCGAACACGCCGGGCATGCTCGTCTCGAAGGAGTAGGGCGCCCTCTCCAGCGGGAACTCTCCCGGGGGCAGGTCGCGACCGACCAGCACGAACCCCCAGTCGTCGCGGGCTACCGCCCCTTCGAGCCACTCGGTGTGGGCCTCGGAGCCGATCAGTACGAAGAGGCCGTCGGCGGAGACCTTCTCCTCGCCGCCGGTGTCGCCGTCGCGGAGGACGAGGCTCTCCAGGTGGTCGCCACCACTCCCGGCCGACACCTCGGTCGAGTAGCGGACGGCGACGTTGGGAATCCTGCGGATCTCCGAGATCAGGTACTCGGACATGCTGTCGGCGAGGGTGTCTCCCCGAACGAGGAGCGTGGCGTGCCGGGCGTAACGAGCCAGATGGACGACCGCCTGCCCGGCCGAGTTGCCCCCACCGACCACGTACACCTCCTTGCCCGATATCGATGGTGCCTCCGAGACGGCGGCACCGTAGAACACTCCTCGCCCCACCCGCTCGTCGAGGTCGGGGATCCCGAGACGCCGGTACTCGACTCCAGAAGCGAGGATGGCAGTGGAGGTACGCACGCTGGTTCCGTCCGACAGGTCGACGATGAGCTCGTCTTCGGTGCGTCGCAAGCCGATGGCCGACCGCATGAACCGGAACGAGGCGCCGAACGACCACGCCTGATGGAAGGCACTGAAGGCCAGTTTGTTGCCGCTCACCCCCTGCTGGAATCCGGGGTAGTTGCGGATGCGTGAGCTGGTGCCGGCCTGGCCTCCCACGGCTTCCCTTTCGATCACCAACGTATCCAGACCCTCGGAGGCGGCGTACACCGCCGCCGAGAGGCCTCCCGGTCCTGCCCCGACGATGGTCACGTCGAACCTCCGGTCGGGGAGGGGAGTCATGAGGCCGAAGGCGTCGGCGATCTCAATGTCGGTGGGGTTCTCCATCACCACCGGCTCGGAGGTGAAGAGCAGCGCCACCACCGGCAGCTCCGGGTCGTGCATGCTCATTCCCTCGAGGATCCGTACCCCGGTGGGGTCGCCGGCGTCGTAGTAGCCGATGGGGATGTGGTTGCGGGTGAACATGTCACGCAGCTCGTGGGTACGCGCCGACATGTCCTCGCCGACGATGCGCACCGCCTCGAACCCCTCGCCCCGGCCCAGGGCCCACTCCTCGAGGCTCTGGGTTATGGCTCCATGGAACTCCTCGTCGCGGGGATGCTCCGGACGGATGAGGTTCATGTCGACGACGCCCTCGGCGATGGCGGCGAATACCGCCTTCGAGCGGTGGAACTGACCCCAGATGACGACGACACCGCGGCGGGCGGCCGGATGGAGGTCGCGGGTCTCGGCGAGGAACTGGAGGCCCTGGTCGTCTCCTTCCGTGTAAGCGGCGAGGATCAAGGCGACGTCGATGGAACGCTCCTTCAGGTCCTCCAGCTGCGCCAGGCCCTCACCGGAGCTACCGACCGTCATCACGTCGTAGTCATGTCCGTAGCGGCGGAGAATCTCGTCACCGACGATCCCCCGGGTGTCGCGGCGTCGGCTCATGACGAGGATGAGGGGTCGCGGCGTCGTGTCGTCCACCTGGTTGCTTCCGGCTTGCTCCACCCGCCGAGGATAGAAGTGCGCGGCACGGCCCGCGCCCGCTCTAACGGCGGCTGTCGAACTCGGGTGGGGCCTGCCAGCCCGGCTCGTGAGACCGTCCCGGCGACCATCTCTCCACCCTCACCAGGCAGGTCTGGGCGGTGGGGCCCTGGGCCAGCTCGGAAGTGCCCCGGTCCCGGGTGAGGACGTTGGGGTTCCCCGCCCGGTCGAGGCTGTGAGGGTCGGAAGGGTCGGCGGGGTCGTACCAGGCGCCGGTGGACAACTGGACGACGCCGGATCGCACGCGGGGGTCGAGGACGGCGCCTGCCAGCGTGGAGCCGCGCTCGTTGTGGATCCGGATCACGTCCCCGTCGACGATCCGGCGACGGGCGGCGTCCTCGGGATGCAGCCGGGCCGGCTCCCGCCCGGCGAGCTTCGAGTCGGCGCTCTCACCGGCGTGGTTCCATTGCGAGTGGAGCCGGGTGCGGGGCTGGTTCGACACCAGGTGGAGATCCTCGGGGTCGGCGGCTCCCAGCCACTCCGCCGGCTCGATCCAGGCCGGATGCGGCGGGCAGCCTCGGGGGCGGGCAGCGGCGATGGCGTCGGAGTAGAGCTCGATTCGGCCCGACGGTGTGGGCAGGGGGTGGGCGTGGGGATCGAACCGGAAGCCATCGAGGAGGATCAGCTCGTCGGCGGGAATGGAAGGTCGGGAGTGGAATCCTTTCTCCCAGAACTCCTCGAACGACGGGGCCGTGGCATCGACCTCCCGGAAGCGCTCGTACAGATGCTTGAGCCACTCCGCCTCGGACCTGCCGGCGGTGAAGTCCTCTCCCACCCCCAGGCGCTCGGCCAGGCCGGCGAACACGGCATGGTCGGAGCGGGCTTCGCCGACCGGATCGACGACGCTGTGCATGGCGATCAGATGATCGTCCGCCGGTGCCCCACCCAGATCGTCGCGCTCCAGAGGCAGGCTCACAGGAAAGACGATGTCGGCGCGACGGGCAGTGGCAGTCCACCATGGCTCGTTCACGATCACCGTGTCGGGACGCCGCCACGCCTCGACCAGCCGGGCGAGGTCCTGGTGGTGATGGAACGGGTTGCCTCCCGCCCAGTACACGAGGCGGACATGGGGATAGCGACGGGTTCGGCCGTCGTAGACGTAGCTGCCGTCCGGGTCGAGGAGCATGTCGGCTATCCGGGCCACCGGTATGTACTCGTCGATCGGGTCGGGGGATCTCGGCAAGGACGGCAGCGGGAGGCGGCTCACCCCGTTGCCGACCGAGCCCACCGCGCCGTAGCCGAGGCCGAAGCCTCCTCCCGGCAGTCCGATCTGGCCGAGGGCGCAGGCGAGAGCGATGATGGCCCAGAACGGCTGCTCTCCATGGTCGGCACGTTGCAGCGCCCAGGAGGCGTTCACCATGGTTCGATAGGTGGCCATCTCCCCGGCGAGGGCCTCGATACGCGAAGGCTCCAGCTCGCAGATGTCACCGGCCCAGGCGGGATCCTTGGGGACCCCGTCTTCGTCGCCGACGATGTAGGCGGCCAGCCGATCCCACCCGGTCGTGTAGGCGGCGAGGAACTCCTCGTCGGCCATGTCGTTGCGGATCAGCGTGTAGATGAGGGCCAGCATCAGCGCGGTGTCGGTGTTCGGCCGGATCGGCCACCACTCGGCACCGGGGAGGTCGTCTTCGAAGGGTCCGATGTTGACGAAGCGGAGGCCGTTGTCGAGGCACGTCTGGATGTGGTCGCGGAGCCGGTGCCGGCCCTGCCCCCCGGCCTGCACCTGGCTGTTCTTCCAGGCGACACCCCCGAAAGCTACGAACAGCTCGGTCGAGCGGGCGATCACCTGCCAGGAGGTGTGGGCGTCCTGGATTTCGTCGAAGGAGTAGCCGAGGACGTGAGGGACTATCACTTCGGCCGCCGCCAGGCTGTAGGTGTTGACTTTGGTGGTCGAGCCGCCGATCAGGCTCATGAACCGGCGCAACTGGCTCTGGGCGTGGTGGAAACGCCCCGCTGAGGCCCAGCCGTAGGAGCCGGAGAAGATGGCCCGGTTGCCGTGCTCGCGGCGCACCCGGTCGATCTCTTCCGCCGCCAGATCGAGGGCCGCATCCCACTCCACCTCCACGAAAGGATCGACGCCGCGCCGGTCCGTCGCCGCCCCGGGACCGCTCTCCAGCCACGAAGAGCGGATGGCGGGTCTGCGCACCCGCAGCGGGTGATCGTGCTCCAGCATCGATCGGCCCAGGGGAGAGGGGTCGGGGTCGGTCGGGAAGGGATGGACGGCGGTGAGATGCATGCCGTCACTTTCGACGAGGTAGGCGCCCCAATGGGTGAGCGTCGGCCGGGCCATCCCTACATCATGGCGCTGGTGGCCGCCGCTCACCAGCCCGGGTCGGAGGCGGCCTCGATGGCCGCCCACACGGTGGAGGGACGCAGCGGCATGTCGAGATGGGTGACACCGTAGGGATGCAGGGCATCGAGCACCGCGTTGACGATCGCCGGGGGAGCTCCGATGCAGCCGGCCTCTCCCGTGCCTTTCACGCCGAGCGGATTCGACGGTGCCGGATGCACCAACCGGCTAGAGACGATCGGAGGGGCATCGGTCGCCCGCGGGAGCTCGTAGTCCATCAGGGTGGCCGTGCGGAGCTGACCGTCAGAGTCGTACTCTATGCCCTCGTAGCGGGCCTGGCCGATGCCCTGCATCAGCGATCCGTGCATCTGCCCCTCCACGATCATCGGGTTGAGCACGTTCCCGCAGTCGTCCACGGTGACCATCCTCCGTATCGTCACCTCGCCTGTCTCGAGTGCCACCTCGACGGTCGCCACGTGGACTCCATACGGGAAGGTCTGGGCTCCGGGGACGTACCACTCTTCGGCGGCCAGCTCGATGCCTTGCTCGGCGGCACGCGCCGCCACCTGCTTCCACGACACCCCGGAGTGGGGCACGCCCCTGACGGCGAAGATCCCCTCCGACACGACGATGTCGTCGGGAGACGCCTCCAGCTCGTCCGCAGCCATCTCGAGTGCCCGCCGGCGCACCTCCCCGGCCGTCCGCAGCACCGCCGAGGCGCCGATCTGGGCCGAACGGCTGGCCATCGTCCCCGTGCCTCGATCGACTGCGGCGGTGTCTCCCGCCACGAACACGACGGACTCGGGGTCGACACCCAGGGCGGCTCCGGCGACGTCGCTCCACACCGTCTCGTGGCCTTGGCCCGACGAGGTGGAGCCCGTGCGAACGGTGACCACTCCCTCGGGATCGACCTCCACCCGGGCGAACTCGCCACTTTCGATGCCGCCCCCGGCCCGCTCGACGAAGGCACCGAACCCGATCCCGATTGGATCGTCGCCCCGGGCGAGTCGGTCTGCCTGCTCGACCCGCAGCTCCTCCAGGCCGACCAGCGCCACTGCCCGGCGCAGCGCCTCGGGATAGTCTCCCGAGTCATAGTGCGCTCCGGAAGGTGCGCGGAAGGGAAGTGACTCGGGAGGGATGAAGTTGGTCAGGCGCACTTCGATCGGGTCGAGTCCCGCGGCCCGGGCGAAGGTATCGATGGCCCGCTCGATGGCGTAGGCCGCCTCCGGCCGGCCGGCCCCCCGGTAGGAGCCGGTCGGGGCCCGGTTGGTCACGACCGAAGTCGACGTGACCCGCACGTCTCTGATGTCGTAGAGGCCGGTGGCCATGTATCGGGAGAAGGTGGGGACCCCCGAGCCGTTGTGGGGGTAGGCGCCCATGTCGGCCAGGATGTCGATCTCGGCCTCCTCGACCCGCCCGTCGGTACCCCCGGCGAGGCGTATCCGCTGACTCGACCCCCGCCCGTGGGTGCCGCCGCTCATGTGCTCCCGACGGCGCTCGACCCACAACACGGGCCGTCCCAGCCGCAACGCCAGCGCCGCCACGACCGTGTACTCGGGGAACATCATCCCCTTCATCCCGAAGGCTCCTCCCACGTCCGGGACCACCACTCGCAGCTTGTCGGCGGGGATCGGGAGCAGTCGGCTGAGAGCCGCCTTGAAGCCGTGGGGGCGCTGGTGGCCGACGTGGACCGTCAGGGTGTCGGGGCCCGGTTCGGCCAGCATCGCCAGCGGCTCGATCGCAGTGGGGGCGAGGCGCTGGTTGCGGACCTCGATCTCGACCGTCACGTCGTGCTGCCGCGGGTCGACCGGCGGGCCCGTCTCCCATCGTTCGACCACGTTGGTACCGGCCGAGGAGTGGACCAGGTGCGAGTCGGCGAGGGCCGCCTCGGGATCGGCCACCACCGGGAGGCTCTGGTAGTCGACCCAGACCCGGTCGGCGGCGTCGACGGCCGTCACGACGTCTTCGGCGACCACCACGACGATCGGCTCGCCCACGTATCGAACCTCCTCCCGGGCGAGATGAGGGCGGGAGAAGCCGCTCGCTTCTACG
This sequence comes from uncultured Acidimicrobiaceae bacterium, assembly GCA_964617995.1. Taxonomy (GTDB): domain Bacteria; phylum Actinomycetota; class Acidimicrobiia; order Spongiisociales; family ZC4RG35; genus CAZTXD01. Next base: position 26,730 of record CAZTXD010000021.1, on the reverse strand, counting down.
AAGACGTTGTCGCCGGGGATGTCGCCCAGCGCCAGGTCGTCGGCGGTGTAGACGTCCACGACGCCGGGGAGGCCCATCGCCCCCTCGGTGTCGATACCGGTGATCCGGGCGTGGGGTTCGCTGCTCCGCGCGAAGACGGCGTGGAGACTATCGGGCGGGGCCAGGTTGGCGACGTAGCGGCCCTTGCCGGTGAGGAAGCGAAGATCCTCGCGCCGCCGGTGCTCGGGATTGGCGGGTCGTGAGTTCACGGCGTGCAGAGACGGTAGCGGTGATTCGTATCAATCGATTGCAGGTTAGGGTTGCGACCGACCTGTCAGAGAGGCCGTGATGTCGAACGAGTTGGGAGCCGCCAGCCTGGGGTTGGGGTGGTGGGGCAAGGAGCTGGCTAAAGCGGCCCGGGCTACCGGCCGGATCCGGATAGTGTCGTGTTTCGCTCGCAGGGCCCCGAGCCGCGACGAGTTCGCCGCCACGTTCGGGTGCCGCCGGGCCGGCAGCCTCGACGAGCTCCTCGCCGACGACGAGGTGGAGGCCCTGCTCATCGCCACCTCCCACGACAGTCACGGTTCTCTCATCGAGGCCGCCGCCGGTGCCGGTAAGCACGTGTTCGTCGAGAAGCCGTTGACCCTGTCGGTCGAGGAGGGGAAGGCAGCGGTGGACGCGGCACGGGAGGCGGGCATCGTTCTCCAAGTGGGCCATCAGCGTCGACGGTCGGCGGCGATCCGGGCCATCCGGGAGCTGATAGACGACGGAAGCGTCGGAGACATCCAGATGGTGGAGGCCAACCACTCCCTCCCCAACGGCTTCCGCATGCCCGCGGAGGCGTGGAGGTGGGACCCCGACCAGAGCCCGCTCGGATCGATGACATCGCTGGCCATCCACCAGATCGACAACTTCCTCTACCTGGCCGGACCCATCGCCGGAGTCACGGCTGTGACCCGTCCCGGACGCGGCGGTGTCACGATCGACGAGGCCACGGCGCTCCTCTTCGACTTCGAGAGCGGAGCGCTCGGAACGCTGCTCACCTCGTTCTTCACCCCTTGGAACATCACCCTGGCCGTGCACGGCACCAACGGCGCCGCCTTCTCCGATCGAGATGGTGCCCGCCTCGAATACCAGCAGCGGGAGTCACGGGAGCGGTCCCCCCGGGAGTTGAAGCACATCGATCCGGTGGTGGACCAGCTGGCGGAGTTCGCCGGCGCCATCGCCGGCACTACCGCTCCCGAGGTAGGTGGCGATGAAGGGCTCGACGTCATCGTCGCCTTGACCGCCGCCGTCGAGAGTTCCCGCCGCGGCCAGAGGGTCCCCTTGGACGAGATCCGCGCTTGAAGGAGTCGTCCTAGGCTGAGGCGTTCCACGAGTGTGCATCCGTCATCCCGCTCGGATGTTCCCTGCACGCTCGACTCGAGGCGTTCCACGAGTGTGCATCGGTCATCCCGCTCGGATGCTCTCTGCACACTCGTATTCGATGTGGCTGGGCGCCGGATTGCTCCGCAATCGATTGTTGGAATACACTCGCCGTCGTGGCAGCAGTGCATCCCCGAGCGGCGACGGCATGACGCAGGTTGCCGACTTCGTGGTGGCAGGCGGCGGTCACAACAGCCTGATCACCGCTGCCTACCTGGCCCGGGCCGGGTTCGAGGTGATCGTGCTCGACGCCCGTCCCGAAGCGGGCGGGGGAGCCAGCACGGAGGAGATCCTCCTCCCCGGCTACGGCTTCGACACCTGCTCCACCGGCCACACCCTGATCCAGGTGAACCCGGTCCTGGCCCGCGACGAGCTGGGGCTGATCTCCGAGTTCGGACTCACCTACGTCGACCCCGACCCGGTCGCCCACGTGGTGTTCCCCGACGGGGAGACGTTCACCATGTGGCTCGACCTGGATCGCACCCTCGAGGAGATCCGCCGGTTCTCCGGCGCCGATGCCGACGCCTACGTCCGGATGCTGGAGGAGTTCGACCGGGTCAAGGGGATCTACGGAGCGTACAGGTTCACACCCATCGGCTACGGCCCCTCCCTGGACGAAGCGCTGGCCGACCATCCCGACGGTCTGATGTGGCGCCGACGCAACGTCATGTCGGCCTGGGACGTGATCCGGCGCGAATTCGAGAGCCGGCACATCCGCTCCTTCATGTCGTGGATGGCCTTCCAGACCGCCCAGCAGCTCGATTCGCCCGGCTCCGGGTACCTGGCCTACTCCCTGGTCGGGGGCCGTCAGCGGCGAAGCTGGTCGATCCCACTCGGCGGGTCCTCCAGCCTCCCCCGCGCCATCGTGAGGGCGATCGAAGCCCGGGGCGGCACGGTGCTCACCGACACTTTGGTGACGTCGCTGATCGTCGAGTCGGGGCGGTGCGTGGGAGTGGAGACCGTATCCGGCGAGCAGTTCCGGGCCCGCCAGGGCGTGGTCTCCTCCATCCACGTCAAGACGCTGGTGGAGATGGCACCGGCCGAGTCGTGGGGCGAGGACTTCCTCTACGGCGTCGACACCTACGACGAGGGGCTCTCCTCGTTCGCCTCCTACTACGCCACCACCGTGGCGCCCCGCTTCGTGGCCGGTGCCGGAGAACCGGTGGCGGCGGTGTCGGCGGGAGCGGCGGCCTGGCCCGAAGAAATGATCGAGTTCGGCGGGGGCCTGCGCCAGGGGCGTCTCCACCGGCCGGGAGCGTTCCTCCTGTTCGCCACCCCCACCCTGGTCGATCCGTCCCGCGCTCCCGAGGGACATCACACCGTCAAGATCCTGAGCATGGCGCCCTACGAACCGCCCGATGACCTGGGCGACTGGGAGACGGGCAAGGAGGCTCTGGCCGCAGAGCACCTGGCCATCCTCCAGGACTGCGCCCCCAACCTCACCGACGACACCATCCTCGCCCGCAAGGCCAAGAGCCCCGTCGACATCGAAGCCGCCAACCCCCACATGTGGCGGGGGACGATCCACGGCGGTGACCGGGGACTCGCCTACAGCGGAGCCCAGCGTCCCGTACCCGGCTGGGCCACCCATCGCATGCCGCTTCCCGGCCTCTACCAGACCGGAGCCACCACCCATCCCGGCGGGTCGATAACCGGAGGTCCGGGCCGCAACGCCGCGGTGGTCATCCTCGACGACCTGGGGATGAAGATCGACGACGTGACGGGATGACCGAACTCGGTTTCGCCCCCACCGAGGACCCGTTCGTCGTCGCCCACGGCGGCTTCTACCGGCGCTGGCTCTCGATGATCGACGACATCGACGAGCTCGAGTCCCTGGTCGGGCGGCTGGAGGGCACCACCGAGGACAAATGGGTGCCGGTGTGGGAGGAGGCCGGCCGCCGTCACGAGGACGAAGGCGATCGCCGCGAAGCGGTCGGTGACCACGAGGCGGCCCGCCGTGCCCACCTCCAGGCGAAGACCTACTACGCCATCGGGCGCTTCCCCGGTGAGATCAGCGACGTCAAGCGGCGTATCAGCGAGGACTGCGCCCGGGCCTACCGCAAGGCCTGCGCCCACCTCGACCCGCCGCTGGAGGTGGTGGAGTTCGAGCATCGAGGCCGGACGATCCGCGCCCATCTGCGCGTGCCGGAGGCGTCTTCGCCGACGGCGGCGGTGCTGATCATGTGCGGGGCCGACGTCTTCAAGGAGGATCGGGGCTGGGCCCAGGACATGTGCCTCGACAACGGCCTGGCCGCCCTGGTCATGGACGGGCCCGGCACCGGCGAGAACCCCTTCCCGTGGGCTCCGGAGTCGGTCACCGCCTGGGAGGAGGCGGTCGACTACCTGGCCGCTCGTCCCGAGATAGACCCAGGGAGGATCGGTGCCTTCGGAATCAGCCGGGGCGGCTACTCGGTGATGCAGCTGGCGGGAACCGTTCCCCACAAGGTGGGAGCGGTGGTCGCCAACGCCGGTCATCCCTTTGGCTACGTGATGGACGACGACGAGCTGGAGGAGTTCGTGCGCGTCCGCAACGAGCGGGCGACCTGGCGCTTCGGCGCCCCCGACGATCCACCATCGTTCCCTTCCACATCGGCGGAGCAGGAACGGGACGAGTTCGGTCGGTGGGCGCTCTCCGAGCAGGGCATCGTCGACCGCATCACCATGCCGGTGCTGATGATCAACGGCAAGCTCGATCACCTGGCGCCGATCGGCAACATCTATTTCATGCTGGAAACCGGCCCGGCGACCGGAAAGGAAGCCCGGATATACGCCGACGCCGGGCATTGCGCCTTCAAGTACTTCGACCATTGGGCGCCGGCTTCGTTCCGCTGGCTGGCGGAGAAGCTGGGCGCATGAGCAGCGTGTTCGGCCAGCCCAGGCGCCTCGATCCCACCGAGTTCGAAGGCAAGTTCGACACGTGGATCGATTACATCACCACCCACCATCACGCCTCCAACCATCGGGAGGTGGCCGACTCCTCTCTCACGCCTCTTGGCAAGCCCCTGGCGGAGAGCCGGCTGGCGCTGGTGTGTAGTGCCGGGGCCCATCTCGATGACCAGGAGCCATTTGACGTCGAAACGGTGGCAGGAGACCAGAGCCTGCGGATCATCCCCGACGGGGTCGACACCGAGCGTCTCCGGTTCACGCACACCCATTACGACACCACGTCGGCCGAGAAGGACCCGAACGTGGTATTCCCGCTAGATCGTCTGCATGAGGCCGTGGCCTCGGGACGCATCGGGTCGACGTGTGGGATCCACATCGGACTGATGGGCTTCAATCCTGATCCCACCGATATCGCCGACCGGACGGCCCCGGCGATAGTCGACCATCTCGTGGGCGAGGACGTCGATGTGGTGATGATGGTCCCCGGGTGACCCATGTGTCACCGGTCGGTCGGGCTGGTTCAGGCACAAATCGAGCGGGCGGGGATCTCCACCGTCAGTGTCACTATGCGTCCCGAGATCTCCTTCGCCATGAAGGTGCCGCGGGCCGTGTACGTGCGTTTCCCCCTCGGTAACCCGTTGGGAGAGCCGCATCGGCCCGACCAGCAAAGCCGCATACTGGAGGACATGTTCCGGCTGCTGGAGACCGCAACCGAACCCCAGATCGTGGAACTCCCCTATAGGTGGAGACGCTGGTTATGACCGCCTACGAGCAGATGCGGGAGAGAACCGAGGCGTTGGAGCAGGCCTTCTACGCCCTTCTCGACGCCTGTGACGCCTACCGCCGGACCGCCGGTGAACTGGTGGCCGGGGAGGTCGCTGCCGAGGGGTCCCGTGAGCAGCTCGTCCACCGTCTCCGTCAGCTCTCGGGCCGAGCCGAGGAGTTGGTCCGTGTCCTCGAGGACGACGCCCTCACCATCCTGCTGCCCATGCTGGATCGACTCTTCGCCATCGAGCGCGCTGAGCGCGGCGTCGACATCTGAGCCGGAGAGTACCGGGTTGACTGCCCACCGGGTCGCCGGGTGAGCGACAGAGGCGCCGGCAGCCGGTTCATCGTCGACGTGACGCCGCTGCGCGAGTCCCCCCGCTTCCGGCGGCTCTATCTCGGCCAGCTCCTGGCAGTGCTGGGCCGCCAGCTCACCGTCGTGGCCGTGCCCTACCAGGTGTTCCTTCTCACGGAATCCACCCTGGCGGTCGGGTCTCTGGGGATCGTCCAGTTCGTGCCGCTCATGGCGGTGTCGCTGGTGGGGGGAGCCCTGGCGGACTCGGTGGATCGGCGAAAGCTGCTGGTGGTCTCCCAACTTTCCCTGGCGGCCACGGCCGTGGGGCTGGCCGTCAACGCCGCCTCCCCCGACCCGGCGGTGTGGCCTCTGTTCGTGCTCAGCGGAGTCAACGCCGGGCTGTCGGCCGTAGACAACCCCACCCGGATGGCCGCCCTCCCTTCCATCCTCCGGCGCGGGCTGCTCCCGGCCGGCTTCGCCCTCAACCAGAGCATGTCGCAGGTCGCCCACGCCGTGGGCCCGGCCGTTGCCGGGTACCTCATCGCCGGCTTCAGCCTCACTGCCACCTATCTCATCGAGGCGGTCGCCTTCGTCTGTGCAGCCGTGACCATGGCCGGTATCGGACCTCTCCGTCCCGAGGGCGGGGGGCGTCCCGTCAGCCTCTCCTCCATCACAGAGGGCCTCCGCTACCTGCGGGGCGAGCGCCTCATCCAGTCGACGTTCATCATCGACCTCAACGCCATGATCTTCGGGATGCCCCGGGCACTCTTTCCCGCCCTCGGCACCGGGCTCTTCGCAGGAGACGCCTCCACGGTGGGTCTGCTCTATGCCGCTCCCGGCGTAGGAGCGATGCTGGCCGCCCTCACCTCGGGGTGGGTGGGTGGCGTCGTCCGTCGGGGCCGGGTGGTGGTGGTGGCCGTGATCGTCTGGGGCGTGGCCATCGCGGCTTTCGGCCTGGTCGGGTTCCTTCCCGTCGCCCTCCTCCTTTTGGGCATAGCCGGTGCTGCCGACGTGGTCTCGGCAGTATTCCGCAATACCATCCTCCAGCTCACGTTGCCGGACGCGTTGCGAGGGCGCCTCTCGGCCATCCACACCGCCGTTGTCGGTGGAGGTCCCCGTCTCGGAGACCTCGAGTCGGGGGCGGTGGCGGCGTGGACCTCGATCCGCTTCTCGGTGGTGTCGGGAGGGGTGGGCTGCGTCCTGGGAGCGCTGGCCATCGCCCGTTGGATCCCAGAGCTGTGGAACTACCGCGAAGCCGAACCCCCCGAATGAGGGGACGGCACCGATCGGAGCCTCGACAGCCTGTTGGCCCGCAATCGATTGCCCCCTACACTCGGCGAAGGTGGACCCGTGGCGACCGAAGGTGGCGATCCTAGGCACTCGCTTCGACGACTTCGTCGTTGAGGAGGCGGTCCTGGGCGAGGTGGATCTGGTCACCGGCCCGGGCGGGACGCCACGAGAGGTCCTGGAAGTGGCGACCGGAGCGGATGTCATCCTGGCCGGTGCGGCTCCTCGCTTCGATGCCGAGACGCTCGCCGAGCTGGGCTGTGGCGGAATCGTGAGGCTGGGAGTCGGGGTAGAAACGGTCGATGTCGACGCTGCTCGGCGGTTGGGCATAGTGGTGTCGTACGTCCCTGATTACGGAACTGAGGCGGTAGCGCTCCACGCCGTGACCCTCCTCCTGGCGGGCATCCGACGCCTCCCCATGGCCGACGGACGCGTCCGGGCGGGATCGTGGGGATTCTCCGAGCTGAGACCGCTGCGGCTCCCATCTGCCCTCACCGTGGGTATCGTCGGCTACGGGAGGATCGGCCGGCGGGTGGCGGCGATACTGGAGGGGATCGGCTTCCGGCGTTTCCTGATCTCGGACCCGTGGCTCAGCGCTGATGATGTGGCTCGAGGGCGGCTCTGCTCACTCGACGAGCTGCTGAGCGGGTCGGATGTGGTCACCCTGCACACTCCGCCAGTGGGCGCCGGTTACCTGCTGGGAGGAGTCGAACTGGCGTCCATGAGGGACGGATCCGTCCTCGTCAACACGGCCCGCGGAGGGCTGATCGACACATCCGCCCTGGTAGGGGCTCTGGCGAAGGGTCGACCCGCCATGGCAGCCCTGGATGTGTTCGAGCAGGAACCCCCGGACGTGGCGAGGTTGGGCCATGCCGGCGACCGGCTCATCCTCACCCCACACATGTCCTGGTACACCGAGGAGACCGAGCTGGAGCTCCGCCGCCGCGGGGCGGCGGAGGCCAGACGTATCCTCGACGGCGAGGAGCCTCTCCACCCCGTGGCCGAGTCCACCGAGGCAACGGCGAGATGAGCGATCAATCCATCTATCATCTCGCCTCTCCCGACGTGGCCGACCTCATCTCCCGGAGCGGCACGGTGGTGATGCCACTCGGGAGCGTCGAACAGCACGGGCCGCACTTGCCGTGCGGCACCGACACCATGGCGGCCGAGCTCGTGAGCAACGTCCTGGCCGAGCGTCTCGACGCCCTCCTGGTGCCCGCCGGTCAGTATGGGGTGACGCCTATCCACGCCGGTCATCCCGGCACGATCTCACTTCGGCGGGAGGTCTTCGAGGCCTACCTGATGAACCTGTGTGACGAACTGGTCGGGATGGGAGCGAAGACCCTGGTGTTCGTCAACTGGCATGAGGGAAACATCCCCTCGTTGGATGCCGTGGCCACCGATGTGCAGGAGCGCCTCGGGGCGCTGGTGGTGACCGCTCACGCCTGCTACACGGCCCAACGGATCTACGCGCCCATGGGGGGAGAGCTAACCCACGGCGGAGGGATCGAGACCCTGGCAGTCCTGGCCTATGACCCTTCGCTGGCGCGGCTGGAGCGGGCAACGAAGCCCACCCGCCCGCAACGAGCGGCCGAACTGGACGCGATGCGACGTTCCAAGGAGACATACGGCTACATAACCGACGTCAAAGAGATCGCCAACGATGGCTGGTACGGCGATCCCGGGTGGGCCGAGGAGGAGCGCGCCACTCGGTTCGCCTCGGTCGTGGCGGACGAAATCGCGACTGCGGTCCAGTCTATTCTCGAGATCCGGCGGAGCGGCTCGTGACCGTTGTCGGCCGCGACGAGCTACGGTTCCGCGATCTTCCGGGGCGACGGACGGCCGACCCGTTCGCCGTGGCCGGCCGGGGGTCGTCCACCGTCCGTCTGGTGGCGATCGATCCAGTGCCGAAGCGATCTCCGCATGTCCACCCCCGCAGCGAGGAGATCGTGTATGTGGTGTCCGGCCACGGGCGGGTGTGGATCGACGGGGCCTTCCATCCGGTCGGACCGGGGTCCTGGTGCCGGATCCCGCCCGGCATGCCCCACGCCACATTCGCCGAAGCGGGGGAACGGATGACTCTCGTCTGCTTCTTTCCCCACGACGACTACGCCGACAACCTCCAGGAACTCGACCTGGTCGTCGACGGCCTCACAGGAGCAGCCGATGGCTGATCATGTGAAGCTGGCGTCGATCGGGCTGGGCAGATGGGCCCGGGTGCTCGCCCGCGGGGCGCAGCGCGGCTCCATCATCGAATTGGTCAACTGCTTCTCTCGCTCGGAGGAAAAGCGGTCCGCATTCCGGGAGGAGTTCGGCGTACCCCGCGCCGCCGCCACCCTCGACGACTTGCTCGCCGATCCGGAGGTGGAAGGCGTGCTGGTGACTACTCCCAACGACGCCCACAGGGAGGTGATCCTGGACAGCTTCGACGCCGGAAAGGCGGTCTATACCGACAAGCCCATCGCCCACACCATGGAGGACGCCGGTGAGATCGCCCGAGCCGCCTCCGCCACCGGCCTGCCCTTCTCAGTTGGTCACAGCGCTCGCCGCCTGGGCGGACATCGGGCCATGAAGCAGTGGCTCCTCGATGGGAGGTTGGGCCGTGTCTCGATGGCCGAGGCGAACTTCTCCAACGAGCGGGGCCTGGAGCTGACGACCGACACCTGGCGCTGGTACGCCGACAAGAGCCCGGGCGGCGCCCTCATCCAGCTGGGTGTCCACCACGCCGACACACTCCAATACCTCCTCGGGACCGTGGCTGCCGTGAGCAGCCACGCCCGCCGGCTGTACACGAGGGCCGAAGTGCCGGACGCAATCATGTCGATCCTGGAGTTCGAATCGGGTTCCCTCGGATACCTGGGGTCAGGGTGGGCCTCGCCGGGGGTGTATCAGCTGCGTCTGCAGGGAACTGAAGCCAACCTGTTCTACGACCTCGACTTCAACAACTGGGACGAATCGCACCGGGCCGACGCCAAGAGCACCCTCGTCAGCCAGGCCTACCGCGAGTCCGTGCGCCCTGACCTCCCGATCCCTGCCACCGATATGTTCCGCGAGCAACTCGACGAGTTCGCGCTGGCCATCCGCGGCCAGGCCGAGATCGAGGTGAGCGCCAGAGAGGCGATCCGGGCCCTGGCAATCGTCCATGCCGCCCTCGAGTCCTCCCGGAACCACGGTAGGGCGGTGGAGGTGGCTCCGATGGTGGAGACTGCCGGAGTCGTGACATGAGTCCGGGCGTTGTTGCCACGAGGAGGCCGCCGTGACAGGGTCGAATTGTCCAGGCGATGAGTTCACGTTCACGCGTCATGCGGACGGCATGGTCATCGATTACCAGATGCCGGTACCTATGAGCGACGGAGCGATACTTCGGGCAGACGTGTTTCGTCCTCCGGTCGAAGGCCGATATCCCGTCATTCTCTCCCACGGGGTGTATGCCAAGGGGCTGCCCTTCGACGGCCCCATCTATCGGATGCAATGGGACAAGCTGCTGGCGAAGGATCCATCCGTGCTGGAAGGGTCGACCGGGAAATACCAGTCCTGGGAGGTGACCGACCCCGAACGGTGGGTGCCGGAGGGCTACGTGGTCGTCCGAGTCGACTCGCGGGGAGCGGGATGGTCACCCGGCATCCTGTCGCCCTTAGAGCCCCGGGAGTACGACGACACCGCCGAGTCGGTGGAGTGGGCGGGGGTACAGGACTGGAGTAGCGGACGGGTCGGGGTCATGGGCATCTCCTATTACGCCGTGATGGCCTGGGCTGCCGCCTCTCGCCAGCCGGAGCACCTCGCCGCCTTCGTGGCCTGGGAGGGGTTCAACGATCCCTATCGGGATGCCTACTACCACGGGGGCATCCTCAGCGAATTCACCAAGCAATGGCAGGAACGTCAGATCAACCCCATTCAGTACGGACAGGGGGAGAGGGCTCCTCGTGATCCCAACACGGGTCAGTCGGTCGCCGGCGCGATGACCCTCACGGAGCAGGAACTGGCCGAGAACCGTCTGGATTCCTACTCGAACATCAAGGCCCATCCTCTCTACGACTCATGGCACCGGGAGCGAACCATCGACCTGAGCATGGTCAACGTGCCTTTCCTGTCTGCGGCCAACTGGGGAGGTCAGGGCATCCACCCCCGGGGCAACTTCAACGGCTTCATGCAGGCCTCGTCCGAGCAGAAGTGGCTCGAGGCGCATGGAGACACGCACTGGACCCACTTCTACTCCGCTTACGGGCGGGACCTGCAGAAGCGGTTCTTCGACCACTTCCTGAAGGGAGAGGACAACGGCTTCGATTCCACGCCCCGCGTCCAGCTCAACATCCGCCGTCCCGGGGAGGCGTTCGAGTGGCGGGGAGAGCATGAGTGGCCCCTGGCCCGTACCCGCTGGACGGAGCTCCATCTCCATCCCGACCTCTCCCTGTCCATCGAGGAAGCGCGCCGAACGGCCTCCCTCGAGTTCGAGGGGCTGGGCGAGGGCCTCCACTTCACCACCGAGCCGTTCACGGAGGAGACCGAGATCACCGGCCCGTTGGCACTGAAGGTGTTCGTCTCGTCCTCCACCACCGATGCCGATCTGTTCGTCATCCTGCAGCTGTTCGACCCCGACGGAAACGAGGTCACATTCGAGGGATCCACCGACCCCAACACCCCGGTGGCCAACGGCTGGTTGCGTGCCTCTCACCGTGCCCTCGACGCGGCCAGGAGCCTGCCCTGGCAGCCGTTTCACCTTCACGACGCGACGGAGCCCCTCAACCCGGGTGAGGTGTACGAACTCGAGGTAGAGATCGTCCCCACCTGCATCGTGGTCCTGGCCGGTTACCGCCTGGAGCTATGGGTGCGGGGAAAGGACTACGAGTATCGGGGTCCAATCGACGAGTACGGTCGGACGTTCTACTACGCCACCCGCGGCACCGGGGGCATGACCCACACCGACCCCGACGACCGACCCGAGGAGGTCTTCGGGGGGACGGTGACCGTCCACCTCGGGCCGGATCACCCCTCTCGCTTGCTGGTGCCGGTCATCCCGCCCCGGTAGCTGCCACGAGCAGCCGGATCCTCACCCGGCCCGCTGCGCCCCTGGCCCAGGGGTATGTCTGATCACGTGCAGCCCGTGGTTCTTGTCGGTCAAGTAAGCGAAGCCGCGGACGTCGACCAACACGTCCTCCGACTGGGTGACCAGGGCGGAGCGGGGTAGGAGCCCGCGGCGTTCGGTGGGATCGTCGGGGAGGAACCAGGCGATCTCCCGGGGGGCATACGGATCGGAGATGTCGTAGACCCGCAGGCCGGCGTTGAACCAGGTGAGATAGACGAGAGTATCGGTTTGCAACAGGTGGGGATTTCCCTGGTGGTGGTGCTGGTTGTGGGGCCCGAAGCGACCTCCTCTTCGGTTGAAGTTGGGATACGGTGCGGCCTGATCTGGAACGGGTGGGGGCAGCAGGGAGATGAGTCGCGGGTCGGTCTCGTCGGAGATGTCGACGATGCCGGCGAAATTGTAGGGTTCCTCGGTCAACTCGGCGATCGCTTCCGTGTTGACCACGGCCAAGTTTCGATCCGGCAGAGGGATCACCGTGTGGAGAGCGATCATGCTGGAGAAAGCCGCCCCGAAGTCGAGGCGCGACACGAGTCGGGGGTCGGCCACGTCGCTGATGTCCAGGATCACCATTCCCCCCTGTCCATAGGGAAGGTAGGCCCGGTCCCCGACCGGATAGGCGGGGCCGTGTAACGACGGCCGGTTCGGGGGAGACGCCCCTCCGGCACTGAATTGCTCGGGCAGGAACCATCTCCCGGCCTCCCGGGGACGGCGAGGGTCGTCGATGTCGAGGATCGAGTAGATGAAGCCTTCCATCCCGGGGACGGCGGCGGTGGCGTGGATGTAGCGGCCGCCCGAGTAGAAATTGCGGTGGGTCCCGATCGATCCGTAGCGGTAGCTCGACACCGGCCGGGGCTTCTCGGGATCGGATACGTCCCAGAGTTGGATTCCTTCCTCTCCGGCTGTTCCCGCCTCTCCGCCCCAGGGCGGGGGCCGGTGCTGGAGGCCGTGCACGAGCAGCCCGTCGGCCACCTGCACCTGCCAGGTGGCAACGTTGCGATCGTCGGGACCGCGGATCTCGCCCACTATCTGTGGCGAGGCCGGGTCCGTCACCTCCAGGATCGTCGTGCCCGATTCCCAGAAACGGGTCGCGTACAGGAACCAGCGTCGATCCACCACCTGCAGGGCCATCTTGAAACAGGGCTTGCCCTCCAGGTCGTGATAGGCGACCGGCTCGAAACCGTCGGTGGAGAAGCCGGGTGCCGTGCTCAACGTGCCATGTCGTCGAGGATACGGGCGACGTTCCCTTCGGAGATCATCTTCCGCTGCTCATCGGTCAGGCCGGGGATGGCTCCGACCGTGGCGAGGGGGTCGGGGTCGCCCATCTCGAAGGGGTAGTCGGTTCCGACGACGACGTGGTCGGCGCCCATCCGCTCCACCAGAAAGGCCAGGGCGTGGGGGTCGTGTAGCACCGTGTCGTAGTAGAGGCGTCGTGCCAGGTCGGTGGGGCCCGTGTCGATGTTCCGTGCCGCCAGGTGGGAGACCGCCTCGAAGCCACGCTGCATCCGACCGAGCTGATAGGGGACGAATCCGCCTCCATGCACCACGCACACCACCAGCTCCGGGTATCGCTCGAGAATCCCGCTGAAGAGGAGGTGGGCCACTGCGATCGTGCTCTCGGCCGGCCGGCCCACCATGTTGTCGAGGAAGTTGCGGGAGAGGTCGACGCCGGCGAGTGGATTGCACGGGTGGATCACGACCAGGCAGCGCAGGGCCTCCGCCGCTTCCCAGAAGGGGTCGAGCCCGGCCTGGTCGAGGTCGGTCTCATCGACGGTGGTGGCGATCTGCACGCCCACCATGCCGAGTTCGTACACGCCGTGGGTCAGCTCCTCGGCGGCCGCCCGCGGGTTCTGGAGAGGAACCGTCCCCAGAGCGAGGAATCGGTCCGGGTGCCGGGCGGCTTCGGAGGCGAGGATCTCGTTGAACCGGCGCGCGTAGCGGGGGGCGAGATCGGGAGGGAGGGCGTAGGCAGTGAGGTCGATCCATCCCGACAGGAACTGCACGTCGATGCCGGTGGCGTCCATGGTGGCCAGACGTGTCTCCATGTCGCCGAGGATGGGGCGGAAGGGCGCCAGCTTCACCCGGTCGGCGATCACGGCCGACTCGCCTCGCTCGTCGGAGACCACCCGGATGCCGAGGTCCTCACCCTCGGCGCGCAACAGCCGGAGGAAAGCGTCGGGAATGCAATGGGCATGGACGTCGAAGGTCATGTCGGTCCTTTTCGTCTGCCACCGGCCGCAGCGACCGTCATGTGGTCTGACAGTGCGGCGGTGGGCTGGAGGATGTAGACGCCGCCGCTGACCCGGTCCGTGACGTAGACGGTGTGATCCGCCGCCACGAACACGTCGTTGATCTGAGAGGCGGCCTGGCCGGGGGGACACGCGGGGATCCAGTGGGCGATCTCGATGGGGTGGTCGGGGTCGGCCACGTCGTAGACCCGCAGCCCGGCGTTGAAATAGGTGGCGAACACGATCTCCTCGCTGCGGTAGCTGCCCGGCCGGTTCTCATGCAGGCAGTGGGCGCCGAAACGCAAGCCCCGCTCACAGAAGTCGCCCTCCGGGACCGGGCAGATGGACCGCACGAAGGGGTGGGTCTCATCGGACACGTCGACCACCCGCACCATGTGCCGATCGCCGTCACACCCGTCGGTGACCGCCTCGTCGGTCACCACTACCAGATCGCGCTCAGGCAGAGGCAGGCAGGTGTGGGTGTGGCCCCCTTCCTCCCAGCTCAGCCGGGAGATGGTGTGCGGGCGAGTGGGATCCGAGATGTCGAGGATGACCATGCCGCTGTCCCACAAACCGACGTAGGCACGGTCGCCGTGGACCATGGCGTGGTGGACGATCCGCTCCTCCGACTCCGGCCAGTCGGGTGTTTCACCTCCGTCGGTCCACATCCCGGGCCACCACCACCGTCCCACCTCGGTGGGGCGGGACGGGACGGAGACGTCGACGATCGACCAGATCCGGCCCGTGTAGCCGGGAGGTACCGCCGAGATGTAGGCATGGGGACCACCTTCGTACACGATGCGGTGGACACCCCGCCCGCCTGTGTCGAAGAAGCCCACCTGCCGGGGATCGAACGGGTCGGATGTGTCGTAGATGGCCATGCCCACGGGGGCCGGCCCGTTGCTCCGGAACAGTTCATGGTTGACCAGCAGGAGCCCGTCGGCGACCTGGACCTTGTGGGTGTGGGACCCGGCCGGAGCGTCCCACTGTCGCACCACCCGTGGATCCGCCGGGTCCGAGATGTCGAGGATGGAGGTTCCCTTGCCGCTCGGACCGAAGTGAGCCACATAGAGGGCATCGCCCAGGGGCATCGTCTGCATTCCGTCCCCGAAGCCGTTCAGATCGGAATGGCCGATCTGTTGGAATCCGTCGATGTCGGAAGGGTGCACGGGTCTCCTCGGGGCGGTCTGGGATGCCCGCAATCGTTTGTAGCATGCAGGCGGGGATCATGCGAGATTACGTCCACCGTCTGCGCGCCGCCAGCGGCTTGCTGGAGCCCGTTACCGTCGGTCTCGCCGTTCTGGCACTGACCGCGCTGGCGTTCTTTCGGGTCGCCCTCCTTCCCGAGTTCGGTTCGGAGCTGGCGATGTCGACGTTCCAGCTCGGTGCGGTCACCACCGTATTCGCCGTCGGCCGGCTGGCCGCCGACCTACCTGGCGGCTACCTGGCGGACCGGTTCCCAGCTCGACGGCTCATGACGATCTCGGCCGTCGGGGTCGGTGTCGGCAGCCTCCTCCTCGGTGTCTCCCAGTCGCTGCTGCCCGTGTACACCGCCGCCTTGCTGTTGGGGATGACCTCGTCGGCCACGAACACAACGGGCATGACGTACTTCTCCCATGCGGGTGGCGCCGAGTTCCGGGGAACGTCGATGGCGGTGTTCTCGGCCGGTCTGCTCGGCGGACAGGCATTGGGGCCTTCCGCCGCCGGTCTCATCGCCGGGGCGGGAGGATGGCGTGTTGCCATGTACGTCGGAGCCGTCGTGGCGGGCCTGGTCGCTGCTGCTCTGGCCTTCGCCTCCAGGGATGCCGCACCGACCGCCCTCGGTGAGCCGGTGTCTGGTGGGCGGGGTGACCGGAGTGGAGGGCCGCCGCTCGTGTCGATGCTCGTCCTTCAGAGTGTGCCGTTCGCGGTGTTCCTCACTCTGGGAGCGGTTCCCCAGACCCTGGTTCCCCTCATCGGTGCCGCCGACCTGGGACTCGGCGCCGCCGCCATCGGCCTGGCCCTCGGTGTGGGAGGGCTGGCCCGTTTCGTCGGAACCCTGATCGGGGGGCGGCTGTCGGATCGGATGTCGAGGAAGGCAGCCCTCGTGCCGGGACTCTTGGTCCAGGCACTGGGAGTAGGGCTACTCGCCTTGCCCCCCACCATCCCGACCTGGATCGCCGCAATCGTCGTCATGTCGCTGGCCAGCTTCGCCGTTCCTGTGGCGGCGACCATCCTCGGAGATCTCTCCGATCCAGGCCAGGTCGGAACCCGACTGGGACGTTTCCGCTTCGTGGGCGATCTCGGGCTCGTGTTCGGCCCCATCGCCGTCAGCGCCCTCTTCGAAGGAGTGGGGCGTGAGGCTGCCTTCCTCTTCGTTGCCGGGCTGCTCGCTGCCGTCGGTCTCACGTGTGCCAGACTCCTTCCCGAGACCTCGCCCTCACGACCGTGATCGAACATCCCCACATCTCCCTGTTCGGCGACACCGAATGCACCTGCACTCCCCAGGAGGCAGAGGCCCTGGCCGTGGTGGCGGCGTACCGGGCGGCGAGGGTCTCGGAGCGGAAACCGTTCCTGGCGCCCGGCTTCCGTCGCCACCGGGCCGGCTTCACCCACATCGGGGAACTGTGGGGGCACGAAGGGCCGGGGGGAATGGACGACGCGTCGATACGCGACCGCCAGAACATCCTCATCGAGCTGACCGCCAAGGACGACAAGGTGTGGGGGATTTTCCACGTCGTCGGCACCCACACCGGCTCCATCTACGGCATCCCGGCCACCGGCCGCCATGTCGACGTCATCGAGGTGGGACTGTGGCGGGTAGAGGACGGCCTCATCGCCGAGGCCTGGTACTTCGGAGACGAGCTGGGGATGCTGCGAGCCCTGGACGTGAACCCAGGCGACCTCTCCGCCGGCTGAGGCGCTCGGTTCAGGACTGGTCGGTGTGGAGGATGCAGGCCGAAAGGTGGCCGTCCTCGACCTCCTGCAGCTCCATCGGCCCTCGTTCGGTGAAGCGTATCCGCACCTGGTGTGAGTCCACGCCCACCTCCGCCAGAGCCGCCGCCATCGATGGCGGCGGCTCTCTGCTCGTCAGACGGGAGCCGACCGCCGCCGCCGACTCCGGGTCGTCGAAAGCGAGGGTGGCGTCGAAGTCGGAATGACGCTCCACCCCGCTCAGTGTGTCGGGGAGGTCTCGGCTGTCGCTCAGCCAGGCGACGGCATCGTCCACCTCCCACCCGCAGAGCGGGGTCGCCACCGGACAACGGGTGTGGAAGCGGCAGCCCTGCGGCGGATTGGCGGGGTCGGGGACGGTGCCTTCCAGGCCCTGGATGCGGTCGGAGGGATCGGCGTGGATGTCCGGGTTGGCGGCGAGCAGCGCCTCGGTGTAGGGATGGAGAGGACTTTCGAACAGCTGAGCAACCGTGCCCTGTTCCACCACCTGGCCCAGATACATGACGGCGATACGATCGGCCATCAGACGAACAACGCCCAGGTCGTGGCTTATGAACAGGAAGGTCAGACCCCAATCCCGCTGCAGCTCGTGGAGGAGGTTGAGTATCTGGGCCTGAACCGACACATCCAGGGCACTGGTCGGCTCGTCCAGGACGATGAACTCGGGGTCCAGGGCCAACGCCCGGGCGATGGAGATGCGTTGCCGTTGACCCCCCGAGAACTGGTGCGGGTAGCGGTAGAGGTGCTGACGGCCCAGGCCCACGCTCTCCAGCAGGCTCACCACCCGCTCCGTCAGCTCCTGGCCCGACGCCTCCCGGTAGACCCGCAGGGGCCGGGCCACGATGTCTTTGATCAGCTGGCGCGGGTTGAGGGAGCTGAAAGCATCCTGGAAGACGACCTGGCAGTTGCGGCGGTAGACGCGGCGTGCGCTGCCGTTCATGGTGTCGATGCGGTGCTCGGAGTCGAGTCCGGCCAGGAACGCCTGGTCGGCGTGGGTGCGGTCATCGACCGCCAGGGCCAGCACCCGGTCCAGCTCGGTCTGCTGCTCGTGAGAGATGCGAAAGTAGATGCCGCCCTCCGTCGGCAGGAGCAGCCCGGCTATGCAGCGCCCCAGCGTCGTCTTGCCGCACCCGCTCTCGCCCACCAGTCCCAGGGTCTCTCCCCGGCGAATGTCGAGGGACACCCCGTCTACTGCCCGCACCTGCCCGGCGACCCGCTGCAGAGCTCCTTCCTTGATGGGGAAGTGCTTCCGTACCTGGCGCACGGTCAGCACCGGGACGCCTTCTCGACGATCGCTCCCGCCCCGGTTTACCACCGACAATGTGGTCATCTCGTCCTCCGGGACAGGTCGGGCAGAGCGGACGGATCGACGCCCAGCTTTTCGGCAGAGTCGTGGGCCAGGCACGCCACCTGGTGGCCGGCCGGGCCGGCCAGGAGAAGCTCGGGGTCGACGGCGCCGCATAGGGCCACCGCATGTGGGCATCGGGTGTGGAACCGACACGATGGTGGGGGGTCGATCAGCTCCGGCACCGTCCCCTCGATGGCCGCCAGCCGCCCCCGCTGGTGGCCGGCCGAGGGAATGGCCCCCATCAGGCCCCGGGTGTAGGGATGGAGCGGCTCGTGGAAGATGTCTTCGGTCCAGCCGGTCTCGGCGATCCGCCCGGCGTACATGACCGCCACCCTGTCGCTGATCTGGCGTACCAGCGACAGGTCGTGGCTGATGTACAGCACTGCCGCCTGGTGCCGTTCCTGCAGCTGACGGATCAACTCCAGGATCTTGGCCTGGATGGTGACGTCGAGGGCGGTGGTGGGCTCGTCGGCGATGAGCAGGTCCGGATTGCAGGCGAGTGCCTGGGCGATCATCACCCTCTGCTTCATGCCCCCGGACAGCTCATGGGGGTAGCTGTCCATGATCTTGCGGGGGTTGGGGATCTGGGTTTCGGCGAGAGCTGCAATCACATGATCGTCCACACGCCGGCGCATCCTCGCCGCTTGCCGGCGGAGAGGAGGGAGTTTGAGGAGGAGCTTCTCGGTAGAGCGGCTGCGCTGGCCGGCGGCCCGGCGAATCAGAACCGAAGCATCCCCGTTCGTGCCCTCCAGGAGCTCCTCCGATCGATGCTGATAGAAGACTTCTGCCACCTGCTCGCGGATGGTGAGTGCCGGGTTGAGGGCCTTGCCCGGGTCCTGGAAGATCATGGCGATTCGGTTGCCGCGTACGTCGAGGAGCTGCTGACGGGGGATGGTGAGCAGGTCGATGGGCTCGGCTCCGGTGCGGCGGGCCTCCTCCGGCCAGAACAGGATCTTTCCCCCCGCGTACACTCCGGGCGGGGTCTGGACCAGGCGCAGGAAGGAACGGGCGGTGACGCTCTTGCCAGAGCCCGTCTCGCCCACCAGTCCCAGGGTCTCGCCGTCGCGAATGTCGAACGACACGCCGTCCACGGCATGCACCATCCCCGCCTTGGTCTGGAAATGGACTCGCAGGTCCTGCACGGAGGCCACCAGCGGCGAAGCGGTGGTCGTCGTGCTCTGGGGAGCGGAGGTGGGAGAGGTCATCGTCCCTCGGTGCGCGGATCGAGCACGTCGCGCAATCCGTCGCCGACCAGGTTGAAGGCCAGTGCCCACAGGAAGACCATCAGCCCCGGGAACGTCGAGGCCCACCACTTGCCGGCGGAGATGCCGGCCTGGCCGTCGCTCACGAGCACACCCCATTCCGCCAGGCCCGCCTCGGCCAGCCCGATGAAGCTCAACGTGGCGGCCGTGAGGACGATGCCTCCCATGTCGAGTGTGGCCTGGACCATCACCGGGGTTATGGAGTTGGGCAGCACGTCCTTGCGGTAGATGTTGAACTTGGAGTCACCGGTCACCAGGGCGGCGTCGATGAACTCGTTCTGCTTCACATGGATGATCTGGCCCCGAATGATCCGGGCGTACTTCACCCAGAACACGACTGAGAGGGCGAAGATGATGTTCCCGAAGGAGGGTCCCAGCACCGCCGCGATCGCCAGGGCGAATATCAGCTCCGGGATGGCCAGCAGCACATCGACAGCCCGCATCAGGATCTCGTCCAGCTTGCCCCCGATGAATCCGGCCAGGCTTCCGACGATCGTCCCGACGGTGACGGTGATACTCACCACGATCACCGACAATCGCAGGGAGGTACGGGCCCCCCACAGGACGCCATAGAAGACGTCACCACCGGTGGAGGTGGTGCCCAGAGGGTGGCCGGGGGTACCGGGGGGAGCGTCACGGGCGAGCCAGTCGCGTGGCATCTGGTAAGGATCGGGGACATTGGGAGTGGTCAGGAACGGGGCGAGAGCGGCGATCATGAGCAGGGCGATGATGATCACCAGCCCGGCCAGGGTGGTGGGGTTCGACAGCACCTTCCGGGAAACGTCGAACAGGCGGCGCAACCGCACGATCCATGGTCCCTCTACGCGGACCGTGACCGTTTCCGGAGCGGGTACGTCGACCATGTCAGGTTCCCAGCACCACGCGGCGGTCGAGATACGCGTACATGATGTCGACCACCAGGTTGACGGTGAGGAAGAGCACACTGGTGAAGAGGACATAGGCCATGATCGTGGCCTGATCCCCCCGCAAGACGGCGTCGGCCATCCATCGACCCAGCCCCGGCCAACGGAAGATGATCTCCACTACCACCGTTCCCTGCAGCAGGAACCCGAACCCCAGCCCGATCACGGTGACCGTGGGGATGAGGGCGTTGCGGCGGGCATGACGTCGTAAGACGAGACGCTCGGGGAGGCCCTTGGCCCGGGCGGCGTCGACGTAGTCCTCGTTGAGCTCCTCGACCAGCGACGAACGCATCATGCGGGCGATGATGGCGGTAGCACCGAAGCCGAGAGTGGCGGTGGGCAGTATGAGATGGTGCAGGGCGTCGAGGAGAGCGCGGAAGTTGCCCGCCACGAGTGCGTCCAGTGTGTAGACGCCCGTCGGGTGGGCGATGGTCCCGAAGATGGTGGGATCCGAGCGGCCGGTCGAGAACCACCCCAGGTTCACCCAGAAGAGGATCAGCAGCAGGATCGCGAACCAGAAGATGGGCATGCTAGCGCCGCTGATGGAGATGACCCTGGTCAGGTGGTCCGGCCATCGGTCGCGCCGGGCACCGCCGAACGTGCCCAGACCGATTCCAAGTGCTATGGCCACGATCGCCGAGAAGAGGGCCAGTTCCAGCGTGGCCCCGATCCGGCTGGTGAGCGCCTCCGTCACGGGCTGCGCCGACACACCCGACCATCCCATGTCACCGGTGAGAACGCCCTTCGCCCAGACCAGATACTGGATTGGCAGGGGCTCGTTGAGGCCGTAACGCTCCTCCAGCTCGGCCACTTCCGCCGGGCCCATCTCGTGTTCGAGGTAGATGGCGATGGGGTTGCCTCCGACCCGCGACAGGGTGAAGACGATGATCGACGTCCCGACGATGATCAGAGGGAAGATCATCAGCCGCCGGAGGAGGTATTCCCTTATCTGCATCTTTCCTCGTTGGACCCGAAGTTACCGGAGCGGGCGGGTTCTGCCCGCCCGCTCCGGTCGATCGACGGTCGGCCCTACTTGTCGAAGTACTGGAACTTCATGCTGGGCCGGGGCCACAGCGGGTTCATGTCGAAGTTCTGGACCCAGGTCCGATGAGCCATCAGCGCCCGCTCGTTGCCCGGGATGAGCCACACCGGATCGTCGTGCAGGATCTGGGCCAGCTCCTGGTAGATCTCGACCCGGCGATCCTGATCGAGCTCGACCGCCGCCTCGTCGACGAGGGAGGCGACGAGGTCCGGATCGGCGTAGGCGTTCCGGAAGACGTGCCGCGAGCCCCACTCACCGTCGGGGTGGATGTAGGCCGAGAACAGCGCCGCCGGATCGGCGAACGGGTCGGCGTTCTTGACCCAGGCCGCGTACTGGAACGGATCCTCGGCATGCGCCGAGTCGAACTGAGCCTCGACCACAGCCAGCACCCGGATCTGGAAGTTCGGGTTGAGCTGAGCCATCGAGTCGGCCAGTACCAGGCCGGCGATCTCGAAGATGCCGCCCTCCTCGACCAGGACCGTCATCGTGAAGCCCTCATCCCAGTAGCCGGCCTCCCGGAACGCCTCTTCGGCCGCCGCCAAGTCCCGCTGGTAGGTGGGGAGGGACTCGTCGTAGCCGAGCATCCCCTGAGGCAGGTAGTGGGGGGTGGGTGCCCCCAGGCCGGCCATGCCACCTTCGATGAATGCCTCGTAGTCGAACGCCAGGTTGAACCCGCGCCGCACGTTCACATCTTGGAAGAAGTCGAGCGGGATGGTGTCCTCTGGTGGCAGCGCGCCCTCGGGGATGTTCATGTTCATCCCCATGTGGACCGGTTCGAGCAGGAAGTCCCCCGAGAAGATCTCCACTCCTGCCGCTCCTTCCAGATCGGTCACGAAGGTGGGATCCGTCTCGATCGAGTCGTAGTCACCTGCCTGCAGGCCCAGAGCCCGCACGTCGGTGTCGGCCACCTGGTCGATGCGAACGTCGAGGTTGGCGGGTTCCCCCCAGTAGTCCTCGAACACCTCCAACTGGATGTTCTCGCCGCGGTTCCAAACAGTGAAGGTGTAAGGGCCGGTGCCGACCATGTTGGCGCTCATGAACTGGTTGGGGGTCCCGGCCTCGACACCGCCATTGGCTTCGACGGCTTCCTGGCTCACGATGGACGCCACCGCCGAGGTCACGATCGAGTTGAGGAAGGCCGCGTTCCGCGTGTTGAGGGTGACGACGAAGTTGTTCCCGTCCACCTCGGTGGAAGCGATCTGGTCGCCCAGGAAGGAGGCGTTGCCCTCGGGCAGATCCATCTCCAGTGCCCGGTCCCAGGAGAACTTGACCACATCGGCGGTCAGCTCGCTGCCGTCGTGGAAGGTCACTCCCTCCCGGATCGGGAAGGTGTAGGTGAGCCCGTCCTCGGAGATCAGGCCGTTGTCATCGGTCGGAACCTCGCTCGCCACTGCGGGGATCAGGTCCGGGCTGCCGGAGGCGATCTCCACCAGGCGCTCATACACCTGCAGGATCACCGACTCGCCTGCTTCCCCGGCCGCCACCTGGGCGGGATCGAGGCTGAGGGGCTCGTCGTCGGCCGCGTGCACGTACAGCCCCGGGTTGCGCACCTCGCCGGTGTCGTCGGGCGCTTCGGTCTCGTCGGGTGGCTCGGTCTCGTCGGGTGGCCCGGTGTCGTCGGGCGCCTCCGTTACCGGTGCCTGCGTGTCGTCGGGAGCGGTGGTGTCGCCATCGGTGGCGGTGCAGGCGGCGAGGATCATCGCCATGGTCATGAGGATCGCCCACCAGCGTCTCGTCGTCCGGGTCGCTTCTCTGGTCACGGTCTACCTCCTCAGGGTGTCCACCGCCCGTCACACCTGGGACGTTCGCCGGCTCTCCCGACAACAATCGATTGTGTGGGGACGGTGCTTCCAGCGGCACGGTAGACGCATCCGGGTTGCTCCGCAATCGATTGGTGTCATATGGTGCATTCCATCAGATCCGTCGTCGGTGATAGCCCAAAGCGTGTTGACGCCGCCGGGTACAGGAGGAAGCGTGGCCACCTTCGCCATCAAGACACCCACCCACCACACCACCTGGGAGCGGATGCTCGAGGTGTGGCAAGAGGCCGACGGTCATCCCGTCTTCGAGTCGGCCTGGAACTTCGACCACTTCTACCCTCTCCGGGGCGACGTCACCGGACCGTGCCTCGAGGCCTGGGTGACGCTCGCCGCTCTCGCACAGGCAACCGAGCGGATCCGGGTCGGCTCGATGGTGACCGGGATGCATTTTCGCCACCCGGCGGTCACCGCCTCCATGGCCAGCTCCCTCGACATCGTCTCGGGAGGTCGCTTCGAACTGGGTCTGGGGGCGGGCTGGTATGAGGTCGAGACCGAGGCCTACGGGATCGAACTGGGAACGGTGGGCGAACGGATGCAGCGTTTCGAGGAGGGGACGGAGGTCATCCACCGGCTCCTCACCCAGGAGTACACCGACTTCGATGGCGACTTCTATCACCTAGAGCAGGCACGCAACGAGCCAAAACCGGTCCAGATCCCCCGTCCCCCGATCGTCATCGGGGGACGGGGCGAGAAGCGGACGCTGCGGCTCGTGGCCCGTTACGCATCCATGTGGGACGCCCTCTTCATCGAGGACGAAATCGACGAATGGCGGCGGCTGCGCGAGGTGATGTGGGATCACTGCCGGGACGTGGGCCGCGACCCCGGGGAGATCTCCTGCTCCAGCCATCTGCGGATCGACCCCGATCCCGACCCGGCGGATGTGGCACGGCGGACGGCGATTCTGTTCGAAGCCGGTATCGACGTTGTACTCCTGGGGCTCGGAGCGGCCCATGACGCTGCCACGGTGGCCACCCTGGCCGGCACGCTGGAGAACTCGATCTGACCATTCCGGGCATGCCGGACCGGGGGTGGGCGTGACGGCCGGGGTGGCGTGGGCGCTGGTGGCGGCGCTCGGGTTCGGTTTCGTCCAGGCGTTCAACCGCAAGTCGAACCAGATCATCGACGCCTTCCGCACCGCCTTCGGGCTCCTGGCTGCGGTGGAGGTGCTGCTGATCGCTCGGGCGGTGGTGACCGGGGAGATAGGCCTGGTGATGGCGGCGCCCTTGGCGGCCGTCGCTCTGTTCGCCGCCGCCACCTTCTTTCATTTCGTCGGCGGTTGGACTCTCCTGGCTCTCAGCCAGCAGAGGATCGGCGTTGCCCGCACCGGAGCCCTGGTGTCGGCCGCTCCGCTGGTGGGGACCCTCCTGGCCGCTCCGGTCCTCTCCGAGCCGCTGACACTGACCATCCTCGGCGGGGTGGTCCTGGCGGTGATGGGGGTGGCGCTGATCTCCCTGAGCGGCAGGCGCAACGGTGCGCCCGTTTGGGTTCAGCCCTGGCTCGCCCTGACGGTGGCGGTCATCTGGGGATCGAGCCCGATGCTCATCCGCCTGGGCCTGGAGCGCTTCGATCATCCGGTCCTGGGCCTGACCATCGGCCTGGGGGTGAGCGTGCCGATCTACGGTCTGCTGCTGGCATCGGTCGGTGCGTCTCGCCCTGCGCCGGTACCCGGGTCTGCTCGTCGCTGGATGGCCCTGGGAGGCGGGGCGGGCGCGATCGCGGTGTCGGCCCAGTGGGTCTCCTTCGACCTGACCACCATCGCCATAGCCCTCACCGTCCAGCAACTGGCCGCCCTGGTGGTGGTGGGATTGGTGCCCCTCATGTTCCGCGAGCCCTTCGAGCGCATGAATCTCATGTTCGCCGTCGGCGCCACCGCCATGCTGGCCGGTTCGGTCATCGTGGTGCTGGTCGGCCGCTGACGCGACGGTCAGGTGAGTTCGAAGGAGGTCGGGTTGCGGAGCAGGCCGATGATGATCCCGTCGGCCAGCGCCCGCCAGGAGGCGTCGATGATGTTCTGGTGCACTCCGATCGTCCCCCACGCCTGGGTGCGGTCCGAGGTCTCCACCAGCACCCGCACGGTGGCGCCCGACCCGTCGGCCGAGTCGAGCACCCGCACCCGGTAGTCGGTCAGCCTCAGGTCGGCCACCTGGGGATAGACGGGCCGGAGGGCCTCCCGCAGCGCCGAATCGAGGGCGTTGACGGGGCCGTCGCCCTCCCCCGTGGTCACCCGGCGCTCGCCGCCCACCGTCAGCTTGACCGTCGCCTCCGCCGACGGAACGGCGTCCTCACGTCGTTCCACATGCGCCCGGTAGGACTCGAGCCGGAAGAAGTCCTGCTCCCACCCGGTGGCGCGACGGACCAGCAGCTCGAACGATCCGTCGGCCGCTTCGAAGTGATAGCCGGAGTGCTCCAGCTCCTTCACCTGCTCCAGCACCGCCCGGGCGGTGACGTCGTCGATGTCCAGGCCCAGCTCATCGGCCTTGTTCAGCACCGAGGCCCGCCCGGCTTGCTCGGACACCACCATGCGGGTGCGGTTGCCCACCCCCGACGGGTCGGTGTGCTCGTAGGCGTCGCGGCGGCGGGCCAGCGCCGACGTGTGGAGACCCGCCTTGTGGGTGAAGGCCGACGACCCCACGTAGGGACGGTGGGGGTCGAGGGTGATGTTCACCAGTTCGGCGATGTGGTGGCTGATGGGTGAGAGCATCCCCAGCTGCTCGCCGGTGACGACCGGCCGGTCCATCTTCAGGACCAGGTCGGGGATGATCGAGCACAGGTCGGCGTTACCGGTGCGTTCGCCGTATCCGTTGACACAGCCCTGCACCTGCACCGCCCCCGCCTCGACGGCGGTGAGCGTCGACGCCACCGCGCAGCCGGCGTCGTTGTGGAAATGCACGCCCACCCCTGCGTCCACCTCGGCCTGCACCTTGCCCACGACATCGACGATCTGATGGGGGAGGGAGCCGCCGTTGGTGTCGCAGAGCACCACCCGCTCGGCGCCCGCCTCGGCGGCGGTGCGGGCGGCGGCGAGGGCGAACTCGGCCGAGGAGCGGAAACCGTCGAAGAAATGCTCGGCGTCGAAGAACACCCGGCGCCCGTGGGAGCGCAGGAACTCGATCGACTCGCCGATCATGCGAAGCGCCTCGTCGTTGTCGGTGCGGAGCGCCTCCCGAACGTGGTAGTCCCAGGTCTTGCCGACGATGCAGATCGTTTCCGTGCCGGCGTCGAGCAGCGCCCTGAGCTGGGGGTCGGAGCCGACCGAGGCAGCCGGACGGCGGGTCGACCCGAACGCCACCAGCTCGGCGTTGCGAAGGTGGAGACGGCTGGGAGCCAGGGCGAAGAACTCGTCGTCCTTGGGAAGGGCCCCCGGCCACCCGCCCTCGATGTAGGCCACTCCGAGATCGTCGAGGAGCTGGGCGATGCGCAGCTTGTCGCTGACGGTGAGCGAGATGCCTTCCTGCTGGC
>CAZTXD010000020.1:0-36296 GCA_964617995.1 uncultured Acidimicrobiaceae bacterium | reverse complement strand
CCGCGGAATAGCTTCACTCGCTGCAGGCGGCTCAGTGTACGGGTCGACCGGCTGGTAGTACCACTCGATCGACTGGCCCTGGATCTCAGCGATCAGGCTGAGCTCCCAGGCCGACAGGTCGTGGGCACCGTTCTCGATCTTGGAGATCTTCACGGCCTTATTGTTGGCCCACGTCTCGTCGCCGGTACGGTCGGCGATCGCCCGGCCCAACTCCTGTTGAGTCCAGCGCATGATCCGGCGCCGGGCCGCGATCCACGACCCGATGTCCTCTCTCGTCACAGCCCTGGTCGTCATCTGCCCGCTCCTTCCATTGACGCCATGCGGTAAAAACTATCCACCCTCCACGTATGTTGTCAATAGATCGCCGATAGATACTTGACTCGTCGGACCCGAGAGTTATATATTGACCGCTCATGGCAGATCCGAATGTTCGACTCGACTCCAAACAACGGATGGCGGACGTCCTCCTCAAAGACCGACAGGACACATCACTCCACGACTTCCTCGCCGCGCAACGATCCGGAGGCGCCACCTACGAAGAGATCGCCCAGGAGCTCTACGCCGTCACCGATCGAGCCGTCTCCGTCTCCTACCAGACCATCAAACGGTGGCTCACCGACTTCGACCTCCTCGAGGAGGCCTCGTGAGCGACGGCCCCGCCCGTCTCGACTCGCCGATCGAGCTCGGCCCTCCCCTCGAGTGTGGATGCCGGCGTGGCCACACCCTCTGCGAACAGGCCCGGACCCTCTGGTCAGCAGTGGGGGTGGCCTACGACCGTCGTGACTTCGCCGGCTACGACCGGGCGCTGATCGAGTACAACGATCACTTCGGGGTCCGGCCGTGACCCCGACTCTGCCGATCTGTCCGTCCTGCGACGAGGAGAAGGAAGGCAGCTTCCTCCTCGACGGCGCCGGGCGTCTGGTATGCAAGCCGTGCCGGGAGGGTGTGGACCGCGGGCTGACCACAGCAGCCGGAACCTCTCCTACCCGAGTCCCCCTTGGGTCATCCTCCCGGCTCGATCCCGTCGGCCGGACACTCCGCAGCCTGGCAGCTGCCATGGGTTTGGTCACAACCGGTGTCCGGCCGGCCCCTATCACGAGGATCCCATGACCGGCTTCGCCCCTCACAGCCCAGTCACTTTGTCGCCGATGGTCCAGCCGGTCGAACTGGAGGTCCGGGAGATGCCGCCGCTGCCCCTTCACATTGTCGGAGTCGACATCCGTATGTCAACGATCGACCTCTCCACCGCCCTCAACGTCTGGTGCTCCTGTGGGTGGCCGGGCGACAAGATCCGGATCCAGCTTCCACCCGACGCCAGGTTCGACCCGCTCTCCGACGTCCCCGCCGAGGCCCTCGAGGAGGCGGCACGGTCGTGGCGGCTCCACGTCCGGCTGTCCAACCGGGTCCACCGGATCGACCGGCGCAACCGCAAACGTGCCCAGACGGCCGACCCGGTCGACCTGTCGACCACCCCCGAGTTCGCCGTCGAAGAGGCGCGCCGCGGCCGCCACGAGGAGGAGTAAATGACCACGGACATGGCCACCCCGCGGCTTGCCCTCGACCTGATCGACCTGCCCGATAACGTCCGCTCCGACGTCGGCGACACCTCCGAGTTGGAAGGGTCGATCATGAACTTCGACGTGATCGAACCGCTGATCGTCCGCGCTAACGGCGACGGCCGCTACGACCTCATCGCCGGCCGACGCCGCTACGCCGCCCTCACCAACATGGGCCGTCCCGACGCCCCGGTCCATGTCGTCGACCATCCCGACGAGGATCCGGAGTTGGCCCGCATCAAACTGCAGCTGGTCGAGAACCTGCAGCGGGTCGACCTCGACCCGGTCGACGAGGCGTCCGGCTACGCCCAGCTGAAACGTCTCGGGATGAGACAACGCCAGATCGCCCGGGAGATCGGCCGCTCCGAGTCGCACATCTCGAAGCGGCTGTCGCTGCTGAAACTCCCCGGCGAGGTGATCGACCTGGCCGAGGCGGGACGGCTCACCACCGAGGACCTCTACGAGCTCACCAAAGTGGAGTCCGCCGGGGCCGACATCGCCCCCATTGTCGAACAGATCGCCGCCACCGACCGGGACGACACCACAGACCCCCACGGCGAAATCGAGCAGATGGTCAAGACGGCGATCCGACAGAAGACAACTGCCGACAAGGTCGCCGAGAAGAGAGCCGAGCTCGAGGCCACTGGCGTCAGCCTGGTCGAGCCAAAGAAGGTGGAAGGATCCTGGGCCGAGCCGCCCAAGGGCATGGCTCGGCTGTTGCAGAATCCGATTTGGGACATCAGCCGAGATAAGCATGAAAAGGAGCCGTGCCACGCGGCGATGGTCTACGGGTCCGCATTCCGAGACGGTGTCCACGTCGACTGGCTCTGCACCGAGACCGCTAGGCATGGGCCGGGTGGCGACTCGAATCTCCAGTCCACGTACTTGCAGTCGGCCGCCGACCAGAAGAAGAACCGGGACAAGGAAGCGGCCAAACGGAAACAATTGGAGCGGCGCGCCGCACAACGGGAGGGAGCCCTGCGCTCCGCGGCCCGGACGGTCCTCTCCGGCCGGGTGCCCGCCAAAGAGAAGATCCTCAACCTCGCCGCCGACTGGCTCGTCAACCTCATCTGGCATGACTATCAGGGCGAGATCGCCCTCGAGCTCTTGGACCTCATGCCGCCAGAGGGTGCGGGTCTCGTCGAGTACCCCGACCTCTCAGAGCTCTACGAGACCGCCGACGGCCCCAACCGGCTCCGCATCATCCTCGCCTGCGCCCTCTCCGACCCGCTCGAGCAGGCATCAGGCACCTGGGTCGACGAGGACTCAAGCGGAGCCTTCCGTCACCTCATGGACGTCTTCGCCGACTTCGGGGTCGACGTCGACATCGACGGCTACGAGCTCGCCGAGGGGGACGACGGGTGAGGGCTTGCCGGGAGTGCGGCTGCACCGAATTCGACGCCTGTGTCGTCGACCGGGCCGGCACCCGCTACGCCTGTTTCTGGGTCGAAGCCGACCTGTGTTCGTTCTGTCTCCTCGGCGTCGACGACGAAGAACGGGAACGGCCCCCCGCCCGCGGCGTCGACATGGTGATGCCGCTGGGAGGTGTCCTCTAACCGTGACCGCCTTCCAGTTCCGGCCGCTCGGCTCCTGGGCCTACCCGGACACCCGCCCGCGGCGTAGCCGCAACACGTTCAAGGCCTCCTGGTCTCAGACCCTCGAGCTTCTCGATCGAGAGCTCGGCCACCTCGACGCCCACCGGGTCGTCATCCAGGCCGACTTCCGAGATCGGGATCTCCGCCTCGACGGCATGCCCCGGTCCGACGCCCGCACTCCCGACCACCCCGGCATCATCCTGTCGTTCGAGTCGGCCCACGGTCCGCTCCGATATGCGACCGACACCCACGCCTTCTGGCAGCACAACGTCCGAGCGATCGCCCTGGGCCTCGAAGCCCTCCGCGCCGTGGACCGGTACGGGGTGACCCGGTCGGGTGAGCAGTACACCGGATGGAAGCAGCTCACCGCCGGCTCAGGGCTCACCTCGAAGGAACAGGCCATCATCCTCGTCGCCACCCTCACCGGCCACGACATCGTCGACATCCAGGAGGCCTCCACAGACCCCGACGTGCTCCGACCCATCTGGCGGCGGGCGCTCAAGAAGGCCCACCCCGACCTCGGCGGCTCCACCGACAAGCTGGCCGAGATCCGTGACGCCGGCCGGATCCTCGGTCTCGAGGAGGTGGCGTGATGGGCGACGTCCGCGAGGTGGGCCCGGCGACGATCGTCTACGTCCGGGATCCGGGCCACCGTCACGAGGGACATCACAGGATCACCGTGGCAGGCAAACAAGTGGTGGTGAAGGGTGATGGGGCCACAAAGTCCCGCAGTCGGTTAGGCGCAGCGAAACGGGCCTTAAGCGCAGCCTCTGAGAGGGGAGGGTCCGACAATGACGCCCTCGAGCAGCTGATCGGCGCCCTGGTGCTCTGTGGGGCGACCAACGTCACCGTCGACGGCCAGCCCATCCTACCGGACGCCCCCGACAGAATCGTGGCGTCGCTGACCCTCGACGTCATCCAACGGAACGGGCAGGTCGATGTCGTGGTTGGCTCTCTCGGAGGAGAGTCGACGTGAGCGTCCACGCCCTCTCCTGCATCCTCGGCACCGGGTCGGAGGAGGGACGGTCCCGGTCGGACGGCTACGCCCGCCTGGTGTTCCTCGGCGTCGCCAACCGGGCCGACGACCACGGGTTCGCCTGGCCGAAGATCCGCGACCTCGCTAAGGCGGCGAAGGTGCACCGGTCGACGGTCAACCGCCGACTCGACGAGCTGATCACCGCCGGCGAGCTCCGCATGTTCACTCGCGGCCACTACCAGTCGCCGGCGTTCGTCATGACCATCGTCGACCATCCGCTCTCCTCCCAACAGATCGCCGAGAGGCTCGTCGAGCTCGACCCTCGGGCGGAATGGCGGGAGCGGGTGATCGACCCTGCCGGTGAAGTGGCGGAGGTCGCCGTCCCGGTCCAACAGTCCCTCGCCGAGAGATCGTCGCAGAGCGCGACAATCTCTGAGAATGACACCACTGTAAGCATCGATCCCGATCAACAGGCTGCTGACCAGGGCAAACAGCCCGATCGAGGCCGCGAAAAGGCTCGTTCCGCCGGGCCGGGCGAGATCGTCGCAGAGCGCGACAATCTTCGGGAGATCGTTGCAGACAGCGACGAGATTGTCGCAGACGGCAACGAGATCGTCGCGGTAGCGCGACGTAGTTCAGAACCGTCAGAGAACCGTCAGAGAACCACCACCGCGGACGCCGACCCGGACGGCGGCGGTGGCTGGGAGGATGATCCGGAGGAGATCGCCCGCCGGTGGTGTGATCTGACCGGGAGACGGTTCGTCGGCAAGATCGCCGAGATCTACCCCCGCCAGGTCGCCCGGTTCCTCGCCGAACACCCGCCGCCTTCCGACGAGTTCCTGGCCCGGGCCCACGGCGAGGGGATCAAACACCCCTCCGGCTGGATGTTCGTCTCCGGAGCCGCCGGCGACATCAACAGCGGCCGCCAGCTGCCTGACTGTGACCGCTGCGGTAACCACCGGTTCCTCGCCGTGTTGGCCAACGGCCACCTGGTCGACGTCGACTCCGCAGAGGACTACGACACCCTCGCCCACTGCGACTGCAAGTTCGCCGATCCGGAGGCGAAGGCGGGATGAGCGAATACTTCGGATTCCAGCCGGCGGTCGCCTTCCGCCTCGACGACGTGCCTCTGGCGATGACCGCCTCCCACGACCGGCTCATCGCCCGCGCCGGACGCCGCCGGACGTCGGGGATCACCTGGGAGATCTACGGGCTCGAGCTCGCCGGGGTGCTGGCCCGAACCAAGACCGGCGTCCGAGTCCAAGACACCGCCACGTCGCGCCCGGTGTCGGGAAGTCTCGAAGACGGCCTCGCCAAACTCGACTTGCTCTTAGACCTCGAGACCGCCCCCGGAGGCCACGACCCGTTGTTTGACGTCCTCGCCGTCGAGGAGACCAAAGCCGCCGCCCTCTCCTACCCCGACGCCACCCTGGTCATCGCCTACTGCGACATCTCCATCCCCGAAGAGGCCCGACGGTGAGACGGTTCATCGTCGCCGTCGACCCGGGAGGCTCCCACACCGGCATCGTCGTCCGCTCCGACACCCTCCTCCACTGGCATGCCCTCGTCGACCGCAACCGCCTCCACCAGAACATCGACCCCTACCTCCATGCAGTCTGCGACACGATCGCCCAGGCCCGCGACGTCGCCCGCAACCTGGCCCTCACCTCCGGCGGTCAGATGGTCGTCGCCGTCGAAGACATCGTCGACCCCACCCCCCAGATGGGCACCATCGCCGTCCGCGGCGTCATCGACACCGCCCAGATCCTCGGCGGCGTCGCCGCCAAATGGGCTGTCACCCGGGTGCCGCCCGCCGGCCACGGCCTCAACCCGCTCCACGTCTACCCCATCGAACTGTCCACCCCCGTCGAGGTGAAGGGCACCGGCCGGCTCCGCCACTGCCGGGCCGCCTGGGACATCGCCTACCACGCCAACACCCTCCTCACCGTCGAAGCCGCGAAATGAGCAAGATCGCCACCCTCCGCCCCTGCCGCAGCTGCAACACAGACATCTACCTGCTGTTGAACGTCTCCACCGGCCGGTGGATGCCCGTCGAAGCCGACCCCTCACCGGGCGGCAACATCCGGGTCGACGTCTACCGCCAGACCGCCGAAGTCCTCGCCGGCGCCGCCCTCGCCGGCGCCCGCCATGAAGCCGCCGAGCTCCACCTCGCCCACCACATCAACTGCCCCGCAGCCGACCGCCACCGGCGGCCCAAGAACGGCACCCCTCCCCTCTTCGACCCCGAAGAGCTCCAATGAACACTTGCGCCCACCCCCGCTGCGCCGAGACGGTCGCCGGCCACGAGCTCGCCTGCCGGGCCCACTGGAACCAGCTCCCCGAACTGCTACGCAACCGGATCTGGTCCAACCATAAACGCAACCCCGGCGGCAAAGCCCACGTCGCCGCCATCCGCGCCGCCCGGGTCGTCTGGTGGAGACAGGTCTCCGAAACCGAGCTCCGCTGTCACCACTGCAAGACCAAACACGACGTGGTCGTCGACGTCGACACCGACTTTCCGACATGTCTCACCTGCCTCAAACCCGAAGTCGACACTCTTCGCCGTCCCGGCGAAGGGCTCCTCACCTGCCCCCGCTGCCGCCGTACCGTCATCGGCCTGGCTGCCATCGGCGACGGCCCGTCCCTGTGCTGTCACTGTCAGGAAAGGATCCTCGCCGCCGCATGAGCACGACCGCCGCCGTCGACAAGGCACCCACCAAAGAGCAGCTCGACCGGATCCGGGAGCTCGCCCAGATCGTCTTAGGCGACCCTGACGCCCTCTTCGCTGCAGCCGGCTACCCCGAGAACACCTGGCAGGCTTCCGCCTACCTCGGTGCCCTCCACAAGTTCCGCAACAAGATGAAACCACTGCCCGGCACCGAACGGGACATACACAACAGGATCGCCGACCTCAGAGGACAATCCCGGACGGCGGCGGTCGCGTCCCCGCCGCAGGCGGCAACCGGAGCGGATGCCATCGACAAGGAGGAACCCCCCATGGCAGACACCAAGACCTGCAGAAGATGCGGCCAGAACAAACCGGCCGACGAAGACCACTTCGGCAGCGACAAGCGAGCCCACGACGGTCTCGGCGCGACCTGCTCCGAATGCAAGAGCTCACAGGCAAGCCGCGCCAGGAAGGCCACCGGACAGAAGTCAAAGACGGCCAGCCCCCGGCCGAAGGGGGATGATCCGGGCGAGACCTCCCAACCGCCATCTCGCCCGGACCCCCCCCTGTCCGACGGGTGGGCGGTCCTCTCCGACCCGAGGCTGAGCGACCTGCGAAGACTGCAGGAGCTTCTCGAGAAGCACGTCACCGACTCCGTCGCTCTCGAGGACGCCGCCGGCCTGGCCACCGCCATCGCCGCGACTTTCGGCCCGAAAGTTCCCGATGACAGCTGAGACACCGCAGCGGATCGCCGCCCTCCCCACCGACCCGGCGGGCCGGCCGGTCCCCTGGTTCGTCGACTGGGCCGACGGCAAACCCGACTTCCGGGTGATCGCCGCCGGCAAGATCGAGGAGGCGATCGCCAAACAGAAATGCTGGACCTGTGGGACGGTCCTCGGCCGCAACATCTCGTATCTGATCGGGCCGATGTGCGCGGTGAACATGACCACCGCCGAGCCGCCGTCGCACCGGAGCTGCGCGGTGTACTCGGCGGTCCACTGCCCGTTCCTGGCCAACCCTCGTAAAGACCGCCGGGAAGCCGGCCTCCCGGAGGACCGGGTCGACCCGCCCGGGTTCATGCTGCGCCGCAATCCCGGCGTCGCTCTCGTCTGGAACACCCGCCGGCCCATCCAGCTGTTCACCGACCACAAGGGCGGGATCCTGTTCCACGTCGGCAAGCCGGTGTCGGTGCAGTGGTTCGCCGAAGGCCGGGAGGCCACCCGGGAAGAGGTGGAGGCGTCGATCGACTCGGGTCTGCCTGTCCTGGCCGAAGCCGCTGCAGCTGAGGGCCCGGAGGCTGTCGCCGAGCTCGCCCGCCTCCACGACTCCGCCAGAGAGCTGTATCCGGTATGAGACCACCAGAGTCGGACGTCGAGAAGATCGCAGTACTGCGCGAGTCGGGCGGACCGTTCGACTTCGCCGTGGCGCTCACCGTCGACTGGGATGAGATCTCGGAGGATCTCAAGATCCGCCAGTTAGCCGGCACGGTGACCCCCGACCACATCCGCCCGATCGAGGCCCTCGCCGTGGTCGGCCTCGCCTACTACGCCCCCCACCTCCTCGGTGTCGACGTCGACGAGCTCGAGTCGCCGACCGTCGACGCTGAGATCCTCGACGAGGAGGACCCGACGTGACGGCTCC
This sequence comes from uncultured Acidimicrobiaceae bacterium, assembly GCA_964617995.1. GTDB lineage: Bacteria > Actinomycetota > Acidimicrobiia > Spongiisociales > ZC4RG35 > CAZTXD01. The sequence continues at coordinate 27,860 of CAZTXD010000020.1, read as the reverse complement.
CACCTACCGGCTGGAGCGCGCCCGGCTGCTCTTGGACCGGATCGACGGGTTCATGCTCCACCAAGGTGAAGGCAAGGCGTGGGGGATCAGCGAGGTCGAGGATCTGCAGGCGGTCTCCGACCTGCGCGATCTGGTAGACGACGAGCTGGCCGCCCGCCGGCGGAAGGTCGCCGGCCATGCGAGAGCGAAACTTCCGCGGTGACGCGACCTAACTGTCATTATGTCGCGCACTGACACCCCCGATCTAGAAGGCCCCGCCGGCCGAGCCTGGCGCCTGGCGGCCGACGACTCACCCACCACCCTCGCCGCCTGGCTCATCTACGCCCCCGGCCAACACATCGCCTGGGCCCACTTCATGGCCGGCGCCATCGACCTCGCCGACGTCGACGGGTTCCCCCCCGCCCACAAGCAGTTCGGAGACGCCCGCTGGGAGATCGGCGTCTGGGCCCTCCAAGACGGCCTCAGCGGCAAGCCCCAACCCCTCCCCGACGGGTCGAACATCACCCCGCTCCACCCCCAGAACGTCCAAGTCCACCTTCCCGACCACCCAGCCGACCTGATCAAGTCGGTCCTCGAGATCGCCGTCCAGGCCGCCTGCAACGGCCGCCTCCGGCTCGAGCCGTTTGGGCTCGTCGGTCCACTCTGGGAGGAATGGCGCAGCAGAATCGAGGCAACCATTGAGCACCCCCCATCACCATGGGGAAGGGCAATGACAGTCCCGGCGACCGTGACCTTCGATCCAGACTGCAAACACTGCGGTGGGACGCTCCGCATCTGCGAATGCCACCTGTTTACGGACGACGTCGTGGATGGGCCCTTCGACGACTACCACCCTCCTCACGGCAGGCCCTTCTGGGAGTGGAAGGGCATGTGCAAGAGCTGCCACGAACACGAATGGGCCGAGACCTCGGGGATCCCCCCTCTCAGGCGATGCACGATCTGCAACGTCTACCGCGACGCCCACGCCGACGACATGCCCCCATGCACCGGCTGCTACAAGTGCGCCGAGGCCCTCGATGGGTGAAGTCGTGTACGACCGTAAACCGCCCACGATGTCGTCCATGGACGAAAACCAACTCATCTCCGACTGGCTCATCGGCTCCCGGGCCCGCACCCGCCGCGACTATCGAACCGACATCGCCCAGTTCCAGGACTTCATCGACAAGCCGATCCTCGAAGGCACTCGTACCGACATCAAACGCTGGCTGGCTCACCTCGGTGATCTCGGCCGCTCCGACTCCACGATTCGCCGCAAGGCCTCAGCGGTCTCCAGCTTCTACACCGAGCAGGTGCGCGAGGGTCGCATCGCCGCCAACCCAGCCGAAGCCATAAAACGACCAGGCGGTGAATCAGACCCCCGCCAGGGCCTCCCACTCGACCAAGCCCACCGACTGATAGCAGCTGCCAGAGAACACTCTCGCCCCGCAGCTGCCCTCATCGGACTCACCGCCGGCGTCGGCCTCCGCATCAACGAAGCACTCTCAGCACGCATCGAGGACCTCCGCGGCGAAGAGCTCACCGTCATGGTCAAAGGCGGCCACCGCCAGACCAAGCCACTCTCACCACCCGTCCTCGCCGCTATCCAGTCCCAGATCGGGGACCGGGAGACAGGCCCCATCGTCACCCACCACAACGGAACCACCATGAGCTACTCCACCGCCTGGCGACTCGTCAACGAGCTCGCCACCAAAGCCGCCATCGACGACATCAGCCCCCACGTCCTTCGGCACACCGCCGCCACTCTCGCCCTCGCCGCCGGCGCCCGCACCGAAGACGTCCAGGAGCTCCTCGGCCACCGCTCGATCGAGACCACCCTCGGCTATCTGCGCGGTCGCGACAAGAGAGCCGGAGCCCGCAGCGCAGCCCAACTCCTCGGCGAGACCCTCTACAAGGATCTCGAGGAGGGCAAATAGTGATCGACCGCGGTGACCTCGAGTGGGATATGGCGCAGACCATGCACGACGAACCACTCGACGATCTCCACCCAGAAGACCGGGCAGCGGCCCTCGAGGTGTCGCATCAGATGATGGGCGCGGTCCTCGATCGGCTGTCGAACCTCGATGCGGAGACCAGGAACGAGATTGCGCTCGAGCTCTTCGCCTCCTGGTTCCGTGGGCTCGTCGGCCAGCGGTACTGGTCGGATGCTCAGGAGGCGGAGATGGTGGACCGGATCATCGAGGCCATTTCCGATTCTGAGCGTCTCCTTGAGGTGCCGAAAACCGGAAATGACCGGGTCGAGGGCGAGGCTCGGTAATGCCGCCCCTTCCCAGAGTCCGTTGCCCCCAGTGCGGCCGCTCGGTGCCGGTACGACGTAACGGAGCACTCCGCGAGCACCGCCCTTCTGCTGGTCGGCCCGCTGTGCCGATTGTCGGGCGAGGTCGTCGTGATCGATCGACAACCACCGCGTAACACAGATTACGCGGGGAACCAACCAGAGCAGAAATGAGAGACGAGCCCCCGAACTCACAAGGAGAAGAAACCACCATGACCCACCACCCCGACGCCGTCGTCCAACAACTCTGCGACCACCGCAGCCTCGCCGGCCGCCTCTGGACCCAGATCGAGAGCATCGCCCGCGTCCAAGTCCTCGGCAGAGGCTCCCGCCAATACCTGTACCACGCACTCGATGACCTCCAGAGGGTGCGAGATGATCTCGCCGAAGCACTGGACAGGATCGACCCCAACTGGGACGCGGCAGAGACCGAGGCAGAGTCCGACGGCCACACCGTGGAGGAAGAGTTCGCCGTCGGCGGCTCACTGGTCGAAAAGCGTCTCGTCGATGACCGCATCACCAGCCTCATCGATGACACGATCAGGGCCATGGCCTCCGGGACCGAGCCAGACGCCGCCGCCCTCCATGCCGTCTCCAAGATCGACTGGCGGGCCGGCCCTGTTGAAGCCGCTGCGAACGCCCGGTTGCGTCGCTGGGGCCTACTAGCCGCCGCCAAGGACAAAGCCAAGTATCTGGTATCCGCACTCGGTGGCGACCGATGACTTCCGAATTCGAGCGCCTGCTCCGCGAGGCGATCCGGATCCGACCCGGTGACTACGTGGCCATCACGCTCAAGGAACCCATGGATCCCGAGGAGATCGAGAAGCTCCGCGGTCGGCTGCGGGACTATTGGCCAGACGTCAAGTGTGTCATCTTCGACCACAACTTCAACGTCGAGGTCATCCGCCCTGAGCAACCGCAACCCAAGAAGCCGTCCCCCCTTGCGGGATTCTGATGAGAGTCGTCCCCATCCCCGCCGACATCCGCAACGCTGATTGGGTGGTCACCACCAAGGTGTACTCGGCACCAGGCGGTGATCTGACCGACCCGGTCATCCCCCCCGCCGAGGGCATCATCTTCCAGACCCACCCGGAAGGATCCGAAGAAGGGACCACCTGGCCCGCGGTGGGAGTGGTCCTCGAACTCGACGACAACGACCTCGCCAAGATCGCCGCCGGCGCCCGCCACATCCTCATGGCCTGGCCCGGCACCAACATGCCCGTCTTCATGGTCCCCGACATCATCACCATCCAGGAGGACGACTGATGCCAGAACCCACCAACACCGAGCTCGTCAAACACTGGCGAGACCGCCACGGCGACGTCTGCCCCGGCTACGGCCGCAAACCCCACGACGTCAAGGCCAAGGACCTCTCCGTCTGGGAAAAGCCGCTGGGCGGAACCCCAGCCGTACTATGCAAAGAGTGCAAGAAACGAGCCAGCTGAGGTGCGCACGAAGATGAGAGTCGAATGGGTCGGAGGCCCAAACAACGGTCTGGTGGTCGACTATCCCGGTGATGGTCCGGACCAGATCATTGTCGTGTCCCCCCTCGACCCCGCTGAGTCGATGGGCGTATGGGAGGCATTCAACGACACGACGAAGTCTCGCCGGGTCCGGGTCCCGGTCCGAGCCGGCAAAGCGATCTGGGCTGATCGAGAGCCGAGGACCTGATGTGGCTCGACGTCATTGTCGGAGTCGCCGCCGCTGTGGTTGTCGTTCCGATCGTGTTCTATCTGGTCCAGTGGCGTGATGCTCAGATGTTTCGTGCATCCGGGTTGTCCCAGTTCGAGACGCTGCGAACTCTGTGGTGGAGGTTCGAGCGTGAGGTGTTGCGCCGGCTGAGGCAGCTACACAAGGACGTCGAGTGAGATGTCTGCCCCGGCGAGCCGATCATCGAGGGCCTACAAGAGGCTGCATGCTGACGTCCGGGCCCGGCGAGATCCCTGCCATATCTGTGGCAAGCCGATCGACTATGCCCTCGAGTACCCGGACCGGCGCAGCTTCTCGCTTCACCACAAGAAGCCGTGGGCGACCCACCCCGAACTCAGGCTTGATCCTGAGAACTCAGTGGCTGCCCACCTCGACTGCAACCAGGGCCACTCAGCTGGTGAGGATCCGAGAGACTTCGAGCTCTTGCCGCTCGGCGAGCCGTCCCGACACTGGTGATCCATCGATGATCCCTGGTCGAGCCGAGATCACGCCCAGCTGCAGCTCCCCCGAGCTCGAGTTCGACCTGGTCTTGTATGGGGAGCACTGGCATGATGCCGCCGGCGCCAGGCTGGCCCCCGCCGGCGTCGACGTCGACCGCCGAGCCAAAGTCGATCGTTACAGCAGCTTCGCGCCGCTACTAGCGGCGAGATGTCTGCTCCATCTCTCCCCCCCGAGGCCGGGCGGGGGGTCGCGCCTGCGCGGGAGGCGCTGAGTGGCCTCAGACACTCGCAGTCCCCCCCGCCGCCGCCTCGTCGATGCGCTCGCCGCGGTGAGCACGGTCCCCGTCGAGCAGCTCGACGGCATGGTGGCCGCCGCCCTCGAGGATCTCGCCCTCGATGAGGCCTTCGAGCCCGCCTCCCGGCCCGATCCTCTGGGCGCCATCACCGTCAACGTGTTCGCCGAGAGGCGATGCCCGCATTGCGGCGAGAGGATCAGCTGATGGGCGCCGCGACATATCTCCCGGCGCCCGATGTAGCCGCCACCGCAATGCCGCTCATCGCCGAGTATCACTCGGATCTCGCTTCGGCGCCGATCGTCTACGTGTTCCGCTCCCCGCCGTCGCGGTCCCGGGACCGGATCGTCCTCGGCCGGGCCTTGCGGGTGATGGGCCTCAACGCTTTCCTCGTCGCTCTCGCCGCTGGCGAAGCACCCGACGACTTCTTGGATGCGGTCGCGGCCGACCACACCTTCTTCGTCATGGAGATCGCTCTCGAGTACTGGCAGGACGCCGCGCCTGAGGCCCGGGCGGCGATCGTCGACCACGAGCTCTGCCACTTCTACATCGACCCCGAGAACGGCGAGCTCAAGATCCGGGCCCACGACCTCGAGGAGTTCGACGAGGTCGTCTACCGCCACGGCGCATGGCATGAGGGCATCCGCTCTTTCGTCGGTGCCTGCGCCGCCCAGCCGACACCGGTATGACCCGCCCCGACTGGGTCGACCGGGTGAACCGGGTCCTCGGTCCCGCCGGCGACCCCCCTCCCCGCAACGCCTCCACCGCCGCCTGGCGGACCTACGCCACCGCGGCCGGCTATGAGATCCCAGACAGTGCCGGTCGGGGCGACATCATCGACATCGTCGACGCCGGGCCCCCGCCGCCGCCGCCACGCAAGCCGGGGATCCCCAAAGTGGAGGGCCCGGTCTTCGATGCGACACGCCAGGCCGTCGCCGACGCCGAGCATCTCACCCCGCTCGACCAGCCGGCGGTGGCGGTGCTCCTGGACCTGGCGAAGACGATCGACGGGATGGACGAGCGGCCCGCCACCGCCCCGGTCGACAATGTGACCGTCCCCACTTTCCGCCGCTACCTCGAGGACCTCGGCCTCACTCCCGCCGCCAGGTCGAAGCTCAACATCAAACAGGTCAAGGCCAAGTCGAAGCTGGGAGAGGCCCGCCAACGCTGGGGCGGCCGCGCCGGCGTCTTCGTGGCCACGGACGACGATGACGACGACGACTGAACGTCCCAAGGTCCTCGGCAAAGAGACACCGCGGGTCTGGACCCGCCCGCTCCGCAAGCTCACCCCGGAGACGTCCGCCGGCTTCGACGTCATCGCTTTCGCCCACGACATCCTGGGCCTCACCCTCCACGCCTGGCAGCAGTGGCTCCTCATCCACATGCTCGAGCTGCTGCCCGACGGGTCTTTTCGGTTCCGGACCGTCATCATCCTGGTCGCCCGCCAGAACGGCAAGAGCCTGGTCCTGGCGGTCCTCTCTCTCTGGTGGATGTACGTGTTCGGGGCGCCGCTGGTCATCGGAACCGCCCAGAATCTCGATGTCGCCGAGGAGCAGTGGGAGGTGGCGGTCGAGCTGGCCGAATCCGACGCCGAGCTGAAAGCGGAGATCGCCAAGGTCTCCTACACCAACGGCAAGAAGTATCTGAGGCTGCACGGTTACGAACGGCCCGACGGCCGGCGGATCAGGCCCCGCTACAAGGTGGCGGCCGCCTCCCGCAAGGGCGGCCGTGGCCTCTCCGGGGACCTGGTGCTTCTCGACGAGCTCCGGGAGCATCTCACCTGGGACGCCTGGGCTGCGGTCACCAAGACGCAGATGGCCCGGGTGATGGCGTTGAAGATCGGAGCGTCCAACGCCGGCGACGCCGCCTCGATCGTCCTCCGCCACTGGCGGAAGAAAGCCCACCTCGCCCTGGGCGACCCCGACGGGCTCGCCGACGAGGAGGACACCGTCGAGCTGCCCGAAGACATCGAAGCGGTCGCCTCCGACTACCTGGCCATCTTCGAATGGTCGGCTGCCCCGGGAACCCCGGTCACCTCCCGGGAAGGGTGGGCTCAGGCCAACCCGTCGCTCAACCATCCCAACGGGGTCACCGAGGCCGCCATCATCGACGCCCTGGACGATCCCGAGTTCATCTTCCGCATGGAGGTCCTCTGCCAGTGGCTCGACCACACGGTCGAAGGCCCGTTCCCCGCCGGCGCCTGGGAAGCCGGCATCGACGACGAGTCCAAAGTCGCTGACGGCTCGCCGGTCACCGCCTGCGTCGAAGTCTCCTGGGACCGGTCCCTGGCCCACATCGCCGTCGCCGGCTGGAGGGCCGACGGCAGCCCCCACGTCGAGCTGGTCGCCTCCGACGTCGGCGTCGACTGGATCATCCCCTGGCTCACCGACCCGGGCGAGACCCACCGCCACAACTGGCGGGTCGCGGTCCGAGGCAAGAAAACCCAGAAGGGCAAGGCCCCGGCAAAGCCGATCGCTCCCGTCTCCAGCCTGATCGACGACCTGGTCGAAGCCGGCGTCGACGTCGTCGAGTGGAACGGCGTCGACGGTGTCGCCGAGTTCTACGACCGGATCCGTGCCGGCGACCCCGCCCTCGCCGCCGACGACGAGCTGCCCGACCCCGCCCCCGGGCTCTACCACCGGGCCCAGCCCGCCCTCGACACCGCCGCCGCCAACTCCACCACCAAACCCTCCGGGGACACCTGGACGTGGGATCTGCGCCGCTCCCCGGTCGACGCAGCTCCACTGGTCGCCGCTACCGGCGCCTTATGGTGCCTCATGCTCAAGCCCGCCCCAACCAGACGTCCCAGGCTGACATGGGCCTGATCACTACAGCGCGCAGCCGGGCCCGCAGCTTCGCCACCTCCGCCCACCGGACGTTGAGCCGGGCCCGGCACCGGACAGCCTGGTGGTGGAAGAAGAACTGGGATGCGGTCCTCGACGTCGCCGGGCTCATCGCCGTCCCCACCGGCGTCTGGGTCCTCGCCGGGCCCGGATGGGCCCTCATCGCCTTCGGTCCCACCCTGATCGTCACCTCCTGGCATCTCCACCGCCGCCCCCGCTGAAACTTTCCGACCGAGATCTTTCCTGATCCCCACTGGCCCGCCAATTTCCAGGTTCTTCCAGATGAGGCGGGTAGCCTCTCGATCGAGGATGAACGCCACGACACACCCCGGCGGTCCCGACCTGATCCGGCCGGCGCCGCCCATGGAAGGCAAAGCCCCGCACGCCTTCGAGGGCTTCCGTCTCTGCGGTGCGGAGGAGTGCGAGACCCGCCTGTCGGTCTACAACCCGGGCCCGCACTGCTACCTGCACACCATCCCGAAGAAACCGATCATCCGGGGGAAGACGACGACGTGACGCTCATCGACTCGGTCCGGACCGTCTCCAACCGTTCCCTGGTCCCGCACACCGCGCCCGACCGGGGGATCCGCAGCTGGTTCCGCACCGGCGAGGACCGGCGCCGGCACAACCTCGAGACGATGGAGAAGGTGTCGACGCTGTTCGCCATCGTCGACGGTCTCGCCGGCGGTGTCGCCTCCGTCGAGTGGGCCCTGTGGTCGAAGGCGGAGCGGAAAGAGGACCGGACTCCGGTCATGCGCCACCCGGCGCTCACCGTCTGGAACAAGCCCAACCCGTTCATGGACCAGGACGAGGTGATCGAAGCCTCCTTCCAGCATTACGAGCTCACCGGCGAGTGGTGGTGGACCATGGCCCGGTCTTCGATGCTGAGGGGCAGTGGCCCTCCGGTGGAGATCTGGCCGGTGCGACCCGACCGGATGCGGCCCGTCCCCCATCCCACCAGGTTCCTCACCGGGTATGTCCACAGTCTCGACGGCGAGGAGACGCCGCTGCGGCCCAACGACGTGATCTTCGAGCGCCGGCCCTCCCCGACGAGCTCATACCGTGGCCTCTCGCCGATCTGGTCTCTCGGAGCCGACATCGACTCCGAGCAGCAGGCCGCCATCTACAACTCGCTTTTCTTCCGCAACGGCGCCGAGCCGGGAGGCGTCATCGAGGTCGACGACTCGATGACCGACCCCGAGTTCGACCAGATGGTCTCCCGCTGGGAGCAACAGCACCAGGGCACCTCGCGGGCGCACCGGGTCGCCATCTTGGAGAAGGCGAAGTGGGTCGACCGGAAATACTCGCATCGGGACATGCAGTTCGCCGACCTGCGGGGTTTCAACGTCGAGTCGATCCGCCGCGGCTACCGGTACCCCAAGCCGCTGCTCGGCGACGTCGAGTCGGTGAACCGGGCCAACGCCGAGGCCGGCGAGTTCATCTTCGCCCGCTGGCTGATGATCCCCCGGCTGAACCGGCTCAAGAAGGTCCTCAACCACAAGTTCTTGCCCCTGTTCGGGCCGCTCGGCGACGGCGTCGAATTCGACTTTGTCGACCCCACCCCGGTCGAGGACCGCAAAGACGACCGGCTCGACCTGCGAGCGAAGACTCTGTCCGCTCAGAGCCTGGTCATGGCCGGCTACTCCCCCGAGGAGGCGCTCGAGGCGGTGGGTCTGCCGCCGATGGAGTGGGTGGGGATCCCCGAGCGTCGGTCCTCGGCCGCTGAGACCTCCGAGGAGCCGGAGCCGGTCACCGAGGACTGAGCTCTCGAGATTTGGGTGCTGGAAGAATCTGGAAGGCGCCGGTAGGCTGAATCACACTCATGAAATTCCTGCAGGGTCGTGAGGCGATTCAGGCGATCGCCAACAAAGGCTCCGACTGGTATCAGATCCGGGCCGCCGACGACGTCGCCGAGGTGATCATCTACGGCGAGATCGGTTGGACGGTCACCGCCGAAACGTTCATCTCCGAGCTGCGGGAGATCACCGCCCCCAAGATCCTGGTCCGGATCAACTCCCCCGGCGGGTCGGTGTTCGACTCGATCGCCATCTACAACACGCTGGTCTCCCACTCCGCCGAGGTCACCACCCAGGTGGACGCCCTCGCCGCCTCCGGAGCGTCGATCATCGCCCAGGCCGGATCCCGGCGGGTGATGCTGGCCCACTCCCAGATGATGATCCACGAGGCCCACGGCATCGGTATCGGCGGCGCCGAGGACATGCGCGCCTACGCCGACTTCTTGGACGAGCAGACCGAGATCATCGCCGGCATCTACGCCGAGGCCTCCGGCGACAAACGCTCCAAATCCCGGTTCAAGAAGCTGATGGCCGCCGAGACCTGGTTCAAAGACTCCCAGGCTGTCGAAGCCGGCCTGGCCGACGAGGTGGTCTCCCCCAAGAAGGACTCCGACTCGAAGGTCGACGACCCGACGGTCCTGGAAGAATCTGGAAAGCCGGATACGCTCGCGCCTGTGGATTTCTCTGACCTGTTCGCCAACCCGCTCGAGGAGCTCGTGAAATGATGGACAAGACGCCCACCCTCTCCTACCCGTACATCACCGGCCATGTGGGCCGTGTCGACGGCCGGGCCCGCTACCGGTCCTCGCTGCTCGCCCAGACCGGGCTGTACGTGTTCGCCGAGAAGGTCGACACCATCACCATCCCGGAGACGGCGGAGGAGATGGTCGAGTTCTTGGCCGACGACGAGAAGCGCCAGACGGTGTTCGCCGACGCTGAGAAGACCAAAGAGTTCCTCGCCGCCTACACCAAGGCGACCAACAAGGGGGAGGACCTCTCCAAGCAGATCGCCTCAGACGCCGCCACCACGGTGATGGAGATGCTCAAGGACAACGGTGTCGAGGGCCGGGTCCCCCAGGAGGTCTTGGACCACCAGGTGAAAATCGAGGATCTGATTCAGAACCTGGTCGACGGCCAGCCCAACCACAAGCTCGCCTCGAGCTCGAAGCGGAACGCCGCCTACAACAAGTACGCCCCCGGCGCCCCGCTCGACAAGGTGGTCGACGACCTTGGTGTGTTCGCCAAGCTGATCAACCCCAAGATCCCCCACCGCACCGACGCCGAGAGGGACATGTTCGCCAAGGTCACCGAGGTGCAGAACAACTACTCGTCGAAGGACCCCGCCTCAGCCGGGTTCCTGATCCCCGAGCGGATGCGCTCTGAGATCCTCCAGCTGGCCCTCGAACAGTCGGTGGTCCGCTCCCGGGCGACGGTGATCACCATGACGTCGCTCTCCCAGAAGATCCCCTACGTCGACGCCCAGTCACACGCCGACTCGGTGTTCGGCGGGATGATCTTCTTCTGGACCGAGGAGTCCGGCGAGGTCGTCGCCACCAAAGCCAAGTTCGGCCGGGTCGAGCTGAACGCGAAGAAGCTGACCGGAGGCGCCCGGGTCCCCAACGAGCTGTGGAACGACGCCACCGCCCTGTCGACGTGGCTCACCGCAGCCCTCCCCGGAGGCCTCGCCTACTACGAGGACCTCGCCTTCCTCACCGGATCCGGAGCCGGCGAGCCGCTCGGCTTCTACAACTCGGACGCGGCGATCGCAGTCAGCCGCTCCGCCAGCAACGAGATCCAGCCGATCGACATCTTCACCATGTTCTCGAGGATGCTGCCCCAGTCGATGGCCCGCGGGGTCTGGGTGGCCAACCAGACCACCCTGCCGCAGCTGTTGAACCTGAGCCACGTCATCCAGAACGTCGCCGGGTCGGAGAACGTCGGCGGGTCGTGGATCGGCATCGTCCAGGGCTCCAACATTGCCGGCAGCCCCACCCTGTCGATCCTGGGCCGGCCGCTGCTGATCTCGGAGAAGAACCCGGCTCTCGGTTCCGCCGGCGACCTGGCGTTCGTCGACTTCTCCCACTATCTGATCGGAGACCGCCAGGCCGTCTCCATCGACACCTCCGAACACTCCCGGTTCATGCACGACGAGCGTGAGCTGCGGGTGATCGAACGTGTCGACGGCCGGCCGTGGCTGCCCGCCGCGATCACACCGAAGAACGGCGACCCGCTGTCCCCCGTGGTCAAGCTGGCCGCCTGACAAGCAAGGGCGGCAGGAGATGACATCAAGCCCCGCCCCCAACAGGAAGGAATGAGCTGATGCAAGCTCTCGGCAGACAATTCGACATAGTCGCCGGCATCGCCCCGGCAGACGTCGCGGCCGGTGCGACCGGACAGCGAGTCAACCTGAAGAACGCCGGTGGTGTGACCATCGTCATCTTCAGGAAGAAGGGCACCGGGAACACGGTCTACACGCTTCAGGAGGCGAATGCGCCCTCCGGTGGCACCGCCCAGAACCTGGCGATCATCGACAAGTACTACCGGAAAGGCGAGGATCCGTTGACGGCGGCGGAGACGTGGACCGAAGAGACGCAGACGGCGGCTGCCACGTTCACCGCCGACGGCTCCGAGGACGAGCTTGTGGTCATCGAGGTGGAAGCCGACCAGCTCTCAGACGGGTTCACCCATGTTCTCGTCAACGCAGGATCCCAGGCCACGGCCGATGTCACCGCAGTGCTCTACCTGCTCCGGGATCTCGCCGTGCAGCGGGCACCGCAGAACCTGGCCAACCCGAACGCTGCCTGATGCCGAAGATCACGCGCCACGGTGGACCGACCGGTGTCCCCGCTGACCTCCTCGGCGGGGACACAGGCGCGGAGACGTCGGCACCCGACTTCGACCCGGCCGACCACAAGGCCGACGAGGTTGTCGCCTACCTGGCCGACCATCCCGAAGACGCCGACCGGGTGAAAACCCTCGAAGCCGAAGCCAGAAAACCCCGGAAGACCATCCTCTCGTACGAAGCTGCTTCGACAGGATGACCTACCGGGATTGGGGCGGCTACGGCGACATCGTCAACGAGGCGATCGAAGACGCCCGCCACCCCGACCCTCTCGTCGCCTGCCCCATCGACGGGGAGCCACTCGAAGAACGCGACGGAATACTCCACTGCCCTCGAGGGAACTTCACCACCGAGAAGCGCCACGCCGACGCCTGAGCAAACTTTCGGCCGGAAAGCGGTCTAACAGGAGGTGAGCGACTGGCCGCCCTCGGACCACACCTCAACTCTCCGCTCCCACCCCAACATGGCCTTCACGTTGCCACAGGCCCATTCGGCAACTTCCATCTCAGAGGACTGCACGGCCACCTCGAGCCCCCACGACCGGGTGTCCACCGCTGTCACGTAGAGAGCGATGGTACCGGAGACGTCGCCTCCCCACGCATCCTGATAGTCGTCTAACAGGTCCTCGGAGGCGAAGACGGTGGTAGTGGTTGTCGCCTGGTCGCTGCCGGCGCTGCCAACAGCGTCGACCAGCATCCAGACGCCGACGATGACCACCGCTGCGACCCACAGGTGCTTGTTGCTCATCTCCGGAACCCGACCATACACGGACGGTCCTTGGCCTGTCCCAGCCGACTGGTAGATTCTTCCAGGTAAGCACTTCGGGAAAGCACGAGGGACCAGCTGATGGGCGAGCCCGCCTACATCACACGAGAGCAGCTGCTGGCTGCCGGCGAGATCCACACCACCTCGCTTCGGGCCGCTCAGATCGACCGGCTGGTCCACTCCGCATCCCGTGACATCGACATCAGCTTCCACCGCCACTTCTACCCCCGCATCGAGACCGTCACCTATGAGCCTGGCCGGGTCGAGGCCGCTCTCTGGCTGAACCGTGACCTCCTCGAGTTGACCGCCGCGGTGGTGGACGACGTCCCCGTAGCCGACGTCTCCGAGGTGGAGCTCTACCCGCCCGAATACGGGCCGCCGTTCTCCCGGGTGGGCCTGTCCGGAGCGAAAGTGGAGTTGTCGGGCGTCTGGGGGTATTCGGACGACGAGACCCCGGCCGCGACCCTGGCGGCTGCAGTCGCCGACACCACCGCCGTCGAGGTGGTCGTGTCGGACGCCGCCAAGGTCGGGGCCGGTGACCTCCTTCGGGTCGACTCCGAGCGGATGATCGTCGAACGCCGGCGTCTCGAGGACACCGGCGTCGACCTGGCGTCGCCACTGACAGCCGACGTCTCCGACGACCTGGTGGCGGTCACATCAGGAGCCGGCATCAACCCCGGCGAGCTGGTCACCGTCGACTCGGAGCGGATCCTGGTCGTCGACGTCGCCGGCGACAACCTGATCACCAAACGCGCCGCCGACGGGTCGACCCTCGCCTCGCACTCCACCGGCGCCGACATCTACACGGCGCGGAGGCTGGTCGTGGAGCGGGGCGCCGCCGGCACCACCGCAGCAACCCATTTGACGTCCGCCCCGGTCCGCCGACATCAGGCCCCCACCCCGATCCGGACCCTGTGCCTCGCCGAAGCGTTGACCAGCCTCCACCAGGAGACGTCGGGCTACGGCCGGGTGATCGGCGGCGGCGAGGCTCAGATGGAGGCCCGGGGCCTCGGCCTGGCCGACGCCCGCAGCAAGGCCGAGACGTATAAGCGGATGCGGATGGCGGCCGTCTAGGAAGGATCACATGGCTCTTCACACCTGCAACAAATGCACCGCCCGCTACCCCGACGACCTGAAGACCTGCCCGCAGTGCGAGACCCCCAGGGAGAAGCCGAAGACGACCCGGAAGACATCTTCGGGCTCGAAGGGGAAAGGCGGGTCGAAGTGACCGTCGAAGGCCCCCTGTTCGACGGCCGGGCCCAGGCCGCCATCGACCGGTTCGAGACCACCGTCGTCGACACTCTCGCCTCCCAGGGCGAGGACGAGGTTCGAGCCAACCTCGACGCCAGCCTCCGCAACCCCACCGGCGTCTACCGCTCCCACGTCTCCAGCGAGGTTTCTGCTGACCAGGCGGTGGTCCACGACTCGGGTGTCATCTACGGGCCCTGGCTCGAGGGCCTCTCCCGCCGTAACCAGACCAGCCGGTTCCGTGGCTACGCATCGTTCCGTCGTGCCACCCAGCGGCTCTCAGCTGAAGCGAACCGGATCGTCGACAGGCTCCTCCCGGAGCTGATACGGGGGATGGGCGGATGAGCCAGGGCGTCCAGGCGAAAGGGATCTTTGATGCGGTGCAGTCGATCGCCCTCTCCGTCGGCGTGTTCCAGTCGGTCGCCACCGAAGAGCCCAAGTCGGCTCCCAAGTCGGCGCCACACTGCGCCCTCTACGGCGCCGGGATCCGCCCTTACCAGAAGGTGTCGGGCCTCGCCGCCACGTCGGTGGTGGTGGTGTTGATGGCCCGCATCTACATGCCGTTCCTGTCCGAGCCCCGGGATGCGATCGACCCAGGGATCCTGGTGGCCACCGACGTGCTGATGAACAAGCTCACCGGCGGGTTCACTCTCGGTGGCAAGGCGATGGCCATCGACCTTCTCGGCGCCTCCGGGACCGGCCTGTCCGCCCAGGCCGGCTACATCGACATCGACGGGGAGAAGTTCCGGTCGATGGACATCCAGATCCCAGTCATCCAGCCAGACGTCTGGACTCAGGAGCCGTGATGCCGAGGGGACAGTACGTACGGACCGCTGAGCATCGACTCAACATGAGCGCAGCTACGAAGGGGCGGATCCAGAGCAAAGAGACCAGGGAGAAGATCCGACGAGCTCGAACCAAGCATGGTCATGCCGGACGTGTTCCCGGTGGCCATGCAGGCACTCGGACATATCGCTCGTGGGAGGCGATGAAACAGAGATGTCTCAACCCCAGTAATGAGCGGTATGCCGACTATGGAGGGCGGGGTGTCGAAGTCTGCGAGCGGTGGCTTGTCTTCGAGCACTTCCTCGAGGATATGGGTGAGTGCCCGCCCGGGCTGACTCTCGAGCGGATCGACAACGACGGTGACTACGAACCGAGCAACTGCCGCTGGGTGACCTACAAAGAGCAGGCAGCCAACCGGAGAAGGGCCAGACGATGAAACAGTCCGGGCTTGGGGATCGGCTGTGGGTGGCCGGCCGTGACCTTTCCGGGGACACCCAGTCGCTGCAGCAGGTCGGCGGCGGTAGCACGCCGCTCAACATGACCGGCATCGACAAAGAAGCGTTCGAACGGGCCGGCGGCAAACGTGACGGCGCCATCAACTTCACCAGCTTCTTCAACAAGGCCTCCGGCCAGGCGCACCCGACCCTGTCGGCGCTGCCCAGGATAGACGTGGTTGTCACCTACGGCCGCGGGGCGGGCCTCGGGGTGCCGGCAGCGTCGATACTGGCGAAACAGGTCAACTACGACCCGACCCGGGCCGAGGACGGGTCGCTGACCATCGCCGTCCAGGCCCTGGCCAACGGGTTCGGGCTCGACTGGGGGGTCCAGGCCACACCGGGCGTCCGCTCCGACACCGTGGCTACCGACGGAGATTCGATCGACGGCGGCGCCGCCTCCGCATTCGGGCTGCAGGCGTTCTTGCACGTGGTCAGCTTCACCGGCACCGACATCACCATCACCGTCGAGGACTCCGCCGACGACGTCGCCTTCGCCGCCACCACAGGCGGAGTCTTCACCGAGGTGACCTCCGCTCCGTTCTCGGAGCGGATCGAAACCGCCCGGGACGCCACCATCCGCCGCTACGTCCGGGTGGCCACCTCCACCACCGGAGGCTTCAGCGAATGCTCGTTCGTCGTCGGGTTCACCCGCAACGAAGTGGAGGTGGTGTTCTGATGAGACCGATCAACCGGGTCACCCCGAAGCTCGGGGCCGAGGCCTACAAGACGTATCAGATCCTCGCCCCAGTGGAAACCCACTTCCGGTCCGCCTCCTGCGAGGAGGTGGACTGTGCCGCCTACCGGTTCGGCTGGTCGACCCGTATCGACGAGACCACCGAGCTGGGGAAAGCCCAAGCCTCCTACATCCGACACCGCGCCGGCCGGGGCTTCCACGAGACGTCAGACGCCGGGCTGACCGTCTTCGAGTTCTACCCCGGCCAGACCTGTTTCGACACCCACCGGGTCCGGTTGGACCGCGAGGAGGTGTACGCCACCTTCCGCGGCGACCACCGCGGCCGGGTCGGAGAGCCCCGGATCCACCGGAGTGCCGTCGACTGGGTCGAAGACTTCGCCGAACACCAGCAAACCCTGGCCAGAGGCCAGACCTGAGAAAAGGAGCAACACCATGAAAGAGACAGGTCTCGGGTGGACGACGCTGAGCATCGACGATGCGGCAGCCGCCCCCCAGGACATCCGCAACGACATCACCAACTTCAACTTCGCCACCCCCCGCGGCGTCCAGGACGTCACCGGGATCGACAAGTCGGCGATCGAGCGGCTGCTGCTGCTGGCCGACTTCTCGATCAACCTCAACGGCGTCTTCAACCCGGCGGCCAACCGGGCCCACGACGTGTTGAAGTCGGTGCCGTCGACGTCGGTGGCCCGGACGACCACGATCGTGATCTCCGCACAGACCCTGGCCAACGAGGTCCTCTACACCGACTACGCCCTCACCAGGGCCGCATCCGGTGAGCTGACCTTCACCGCGCCGGGTGTCCTCGCCGACGGAACCGTCCCGGTGTGGACATGAGGCTGACAGTCACCGTCGACGACCAGACGGTCGAAGTCGACCTCGACGTCGTCGAGCTGTTCGACGTCAACGACTGGGACAACCAGGAGCTCGCCCTCCTCGAATCCCAGATCGGAGCCGAAGAGATGGAGAAGTGGTTCTCCCGGCAGCACCCGGACGTGCCGACCTTCGAGCTGGTCAACGCCTTGGTCTGGGCGCGGCTCTCCTCGCGCTTCCCCGGTCTGGGCCTCGACGCCTTCCGGTTCAAGCTCGGCGCCCTGGTAGCCGCCATCCGCGACGCCATCGCCGCCGGCCACGACCTCGGTGCTGCCGCCCCCGACGCCCAGCTGGAGGCGTCACTGGCAGCCGTCTCTGACCAGCCAGGCGCCAGCTAGATCCCCGCTCCCCCGGATAAGGGGGGATCCCGCATGACCTTCGGGTTCGGCCAGGCCTCGAACCGGGTCACCGTCGAGATAGTCGGCGACGCCGACCAGCTCCGCCGTGAGACCACCGCCGCCGAGCGGCTCACCCGCGACCTGTCGAGGAACGCCAGCAACGACCTGAAGCTGCTCAAGAACACGGCGGTGGGGGTCGCCACCGGTATCGGAGCAGTCGGCGCCGCCGTCGGAGCGATCGCCGTCCGCGGCGGCATCGATCGGCTGATGGGCCTGGAGCGGGCCACCCGCCAGCTCGATCAGCTCGGCGTCTCCACCCAAGACTCCAAGCGGCTCACCGACAGCCTTCTAGAGTCGCTGCTCGGCACCCCGTTCGCCCTCGACAAGGGCGCCGCCTCCCTCGCCGGGTTCGTCGCCTCCGGACGGGACCTGGCCGACATCCCCCGGCTGATCCAACAGGTCACCGACACCGCCGCCTTCGGGAACATCACCCTCGAGGAGATCGACTTCATCTGGCAGCGGATCCAAACCACCGGACGGGTCACCAACCGCGAGCTGCGGATGCTCGCCGAACGCAACATCCCCGTCTACTCCCAGCTCGCCGCAGCCATCGGCGTCACCGGCCAGGAAGTATTCGACATGGCCCGGACCGGTGAGCTGTCGGCGGACCTGTTCTTCGACTCGTGGGAGAAAGCCGCCGACGGCGCTGTCGAAGGGTCGGTGAGGATCGCCGGCGCCGCCAAGGCGATGGGAGACACCACCGACGGCGCCTGGGCCAACATGCGGACCGCCATGTCGAGGTTCGGCGCCACCCTCCTCGAAGACGTCTTCCCCATGGCCAAAGACGCCTTCAACCAGATCGGCGAAGGCTTCAACCGGATGGGGGAGGTGTTCAAACGGGTGGTCGACGGCCTCGACTTCTCCAACGTCGAGGAGTTCATCGCCCGGATCCCCGAGATGATGGAGGCCGGCGCCGAGTCGGTCGTCGAGCTGTGGCAGGCCACCGAGGTCCTCCGCGACGTCGCCGCCGACGTCTTCCGGGGGATCGTCGAGATCATCAAGACCGGCTGGATCCCCGCGTTGGGCGCCGCCCTCCTCGCCCTCAAAGCCCTCTACGCCCATCCGGTGATCGCCGGGCTGGGCCTGGTGGCGTGGGTGATCGGAAAGGAGGTCGGCGAAGCCGCCGAACGGGCCCGCCGCAACGTCGACTTCCTCACAACCAGCCTCCAGGACCTGGCCGACGTGGAAGCCGAGAGGGCTCTGACCGAATGGCTCACCCCCCACAACATCAAGCTGCTGACCGACATGGGCATCGAGATCGGCGAGCTGGCCCGGCTGCTCCGCGAAGGCAAAGCCGGCACCGCCGAATGGGACGCCCTGATGGGCCCGTTCATCGACAAGTACGGCCACTGGACCCAGGAAGTCGCCCTGGGCCGGAAGGAGACCCTCGAACTGGTCGACGCTCTCGAAGCGGCGGCGGAGGCTCAGGGCCGGGACCGGGACGCCGTTGCCGAGAGTGCCGAGGAGACCAATCGCTGGGCTGAGGCCCAGCGAATGGCCAATGCTGCCACTGAGGAGGGCACCGCAGCCACCGAGAGGGGCGCTCAAGCCACCGAAGAGGCTACCGAGCTGACCGAAGAGCAGATCAAGGTCATCGACGAATACAAGAAGGCTCTCGACGGGCTGGTCGGCGTTTCGGACAAGTCGTGGAGCGAGATCACCAACGACGTCGAATCATTCCTCGACGGCTTCAAAGAGGTGCCCGACGAAGCCGACATCACCATGGCCGAATTCGAAGAGAATTTCCGGGCCCGGGCCGAGGCGATGCGCACCTTCTGGCAGACCATCCACTCCCTGATGGGCATCGAAGGCACCCAGGCCCTCGTCAACGAGCTCATCGCCCACGGCCCGTCGGCGCTGCCCGTCGCCCAAGAGTATCTGGCCGACCCGATCAAAGCCCAGACCATGTCGGCGTTCATCGAAGGCTCCGAGCTCGGCATCGCCCACCTGATCGGCAACGTCACCAACGCCGACATCCCGCCGATCCACGTTCCGGTCTCCGTCTCGTCGTTCACCATGCGCCAGCTCCCCACCGGCGAAGTGGTCCCTTCGAGGACCGGCCAGCGTGCTTTCCAGCATGGCGGCATCGCCCGGGCCCGCCCCGGCGGCATCGACGGCCGCTTCGCCGAAGCCGGCTCTGACGAGGGCGTCATCCCCCTCGACGAACGAGGCGCCCGCTTCATGGCGGCCATGTTCGCCCAGCTGTGGGAGCGGCTCGGCCTCGGCGACACCTCCGGAGACGGCCATTCAGCCTCCGGCATGGCGTGGCCAGGCAGCGTCGCCATCTATGGCCCGATCTACGGGTTCGACGACTTCGTGGAGAAGGTCCGCGACGCCGGCGTCGAAATCGACCGGGTGGGCCTCTGATGTTCCCCGGGATCACCGTCGAAGCCGACGTCGCCGGCGGCACCATGCTCACCGGCTCGCCCACGTGGACCGACATCACCACCTACGTGAAGAGGATCACCACACGCCGAGGCCGGCCGGCGCTCGACGGTCGCTTCCAAACCGGCACCGGCGACCTGATCGTCGACAACAGCGACGGCCGGTTCAGCCCGGCCAACACCGCCGGCGCCTACTACCCAAACGTCCAGATCGGCCTCCCGGTCCGTATCCGCGCCACTCACGACCTGGTCACCTATCCCGTCTTCTACGGCGGAGTCCGGTCGTTCCCCACCGAAAAGGTCGGCCCCACCTCGTCGCTCGCCCAACTCACCCTGGCCGACGGCTTCTACACCCTCAACCTCGAGGACCTCGCCGGCGAGAGCTACCCGGCCCAGTCGACCCGCGCCCGGATCGGAGCGGTCCTCGACGACCTGTCATGGCCGGCGGGCCTCCGTGATCTCGACACCGCCCTGGCCACCGTCCAGGCGACCGCCTTCGCCCAACCGGAGACAGGCGGCGAACAGCCGGCTCTCATGCATCTCCTCGACGTCGCCGAGTCAGAAGCCGGGGTCCTGTTCATGTCCCGGGACGGCAAGGTCACCTTCAAGAACCGGGTCGCCATGTCCGGGGTGTCGCCGGTGGCGTCGTTCACCGGAGCCGACTTCGACCGGATCAAGACCTCCAGGGACGACCGGTACCTGTGGAAGTTGATCCGCATATCCCGCGAGGACGGCGCACAGGTGGAGGTGGATGCGTCGGCCGGCCGGCCCCGGCGGGTCCTCACCCGCGACGTGATGCCCATGGGCAACGACGCCGAGGCGGTGAACGTGGCTGAGTGGCTCTCCAACATCTTCGGCGAGCAGCGTCTCCGCATCGACCCGCTCCACTTCCACACGACGAAACGAGACGGAGCCCTGATCGGACCCCTGCTGGGTCTCGAGCTGCGGGACCTGGTCAACATCTCCCACACCCCGACCGGCGGCGACGCCCTCGACGCTGACGCCGCCGCCGAGATGATCCGCCACACCATCACCGCCCGCAACTGGCAGACCACCCTCGACGTCGCCCTCCTCTCCGAATTCGAACAACAGGACTTCTGGATCCTCGGCACCTCCGAGCTCGGCATCGACACGGTCCTCGCATGAAAGAGACAGCCACCATGACCACGGACCTGACCGCATACGCCTACGTGAACCACGGCCGCTGGGTGGCCGACTGCCCGTTCTGCGGCGGTGCCGAGCGGGTCTGGCCCGAAGGCATCCGCACCCACAAGAAAGTCCCCCACCCCTTCGGCATCGCCGACGACATCCTCCACTGCGGATACACCGGCCAGACCTGTCAGGTCGTCTTTCCCGACGACCGACGGGAGATCGCCCGGGTGCTGGCGAAACGGCCCGACGACGCCAATCGGAACTGGTTCGCCCACGAGACCGTCGACGACCTCGAACGCGAGAACGCCCAGCGGGGTATCAGCTGATGGCCTTCTCCGCATGGCGCACCTGGGTAACCGGCGAAACCGTCACCTCGGCGCACATGAACCAAGAGATCCGGGACAACGGGCTGGCGCTTTTCCCAAATCAGATGGCGTCGGTCGACTGGGATCCGCCACTTGAGGCGGTCACCACCGACCCGTCAGTGTCGGTGAACGGTCAACGCTACCGGATAGGAGCCATGGAGTGGCTATGGGCCCGGTTCACGTTTTCGGCCATAGCCCAGCCGTTCGGTGACGGCATCTACTTCGTGACCCTGCCTAATGCGGCGGTTGGTCTTACCGCGTCGACCACGACCGGGGCGGGTCAAGTCGTGGGGTCGTGGCAGGCTCGAGACTCGTCGGTGCCACAGCAGACGTCAGGGGAAGTGCTCTTGCGGGCGTCGGACCAGATCCAGTTTCAGACGGCCGGCACCGGACTGGTGAACAGCGGCGGTCCGTGGATCTGGGCGTCCGGCGACATCCTGTCGTTCTTCGTCCAGGCCCCGATCGCATGAATGCCAACACTCTCCGCCGACTGAACTGGCTGTGGAAACACCGTCACAAGCACGACGGCGAGGACTTCCAAACCCAGATCCAGATCATCCGCCAGACGGTGGAGTCTCAGGTTGACGCGATTGTGTCTGGAGCGCCCGGCGCATATGTCCACCTTGAACGGGCAACCGCTCAGTCGATCGGTACATCAGGGGCGGAGGCCATCGACTGGCAGTCGTACGGGCCAGCATTCCTCCCGGCTGAGTTCGCTGAGTCGTTTCCCACCGATGCGGTCACCATCCGCAAACCCGGCTACTACAACGTAGCGATCAGGTTGTATTGGGATACGTTCGAGGGTGGCGGGTCGGTGTCGGTTGTTCTTGTAAAACCCACAGGCGAGCAGATCGTATGGCCACCCTCGACGGATGCGGCAGCGTGGTCGACGACCAATGGGCAGCATTTCGAGGGGACCGCTCCTGCTATTCCCCTCGACGTAGGCGACCAGATCAAAGTGCTTGTCGACCACGGCGACGGCTCCTCTCAGGATCTCGCCTACGCGGACGCTGCCATCTACCTGGTCGACAGGGCGACTCGAGATCTGCTGTATGCGGACATGGTTATAGCATCCGGCCCCCTCGCCTACTGGCGACTCGACGAGACGTCGGGGACGACGGCAGCCGACTCGGCGGGTCATGCTTTGGGACCGTTCACCGGCACATACGCCAACTCGCCCGTGCTAGGCGTGCCTGGTGTTATGCAAGACGGCTCCGGCTCCACCGCGGTTACCTTCGACGGTGCCGACTACGTCGACGGACAGGATTGGGCTGCTCTCGAATTCGACGGCGTCAAGCCGTTCACTGCTGAATGTTGGGTCAGCCTCACTTCGGGAATGTCGAATCGTCAAGGGGTCATTGTCAAAGCTCGCGCTCACTCATCATCCGACCATGACGGCTGGGTGGTTGAGCGCGAGGGCGGTCTGGTGAAGATTATCCGCTGGGATCGGACCAGCAACCAGATCGCCTCGTTCACTGTAAGCCAGGACGCGCCTCATCATGTGGTGGGCACGTATGACGGGACCATACTGCGCCTCTACATCGACGGAGCGCTAGTCGACAGCGACGACACGGCAATAACGATCACGGATCACACCACACCGTTCCGTATCGCAATCGGCAACTCGGGCGGGTCGCCGGCAGCAGGTGTGATCGGAACGGTCGACGAAGTCGCCATCTACGATCGGGCTCTGACCGATGCGGAGATCGCAGAGCATTACCAGGTGGGGAGCCGGAGGATCTAATGGGCTGGAAACCGACACCCGACGACCAGAACGCCATACACGATAATGTCGCCGGCGAGATCAACGCCATCACAGCGAAGTCCACCCCGGTCAGCGCAGACCTGATTCTCATCGAGGACTCCGCCGCCTCCTTCGCCAAGAAGAAGCTGCAGATCGGGAACCTTCCAGGTGGCGGCGGCGGAGGGAGCGTTCCCGAGTGGATGGAGTACCTGGCGACACGGCTCCCCTCCGAAACCGCTCACGCCGCCGACGACTTCTTCGACGATGACGACCACACGGCGTGGACGCAAGTCAACATAGCCGGCACGTTCACGCCCATCGAAGCCCGAGGTCTGCTCTCACTGAAATCGTCGGGCGACACCGCAAGCGACCTCAACGGGATGGTCAAGTCCATCGACTCCCTCGAAGCTCCGGTAACCATTGAAACCGCAGTGCGAGTCCACGGCTCGGGGGCAACCGGCGCAGGTAACGCTGCTATCGGGTTTACCGACGGCACCATTGGGTCGTCGGCCGTAGCCCTTACCAGGATCTGGGCGGCCGCATCTCAGACTCGGTTCGATGCGGGGACGCTGACAGCCTTCGACTCAGCTGGGACCAACTATATGACCCGCGGTGTCGCATACATCACCACACATCTATTTCTGAGATGCATCTGGAAGTCGGCCAACACCTTCCGGATCATGATCTCCCCCGACGGGGTGTCCTGGGATGACATCGCCGGCGTGAACATTTCAAGGACGATCACCCCAACCCATTTCGGGCTGTTCGTCTCCAACTACGGCCAGGGCGACGCGGCAATAGCCAGCTACGAATACTTTCGGGTCTACGAATCAGACCTGAGCGCCTGAATCGCCTCGCCGGAGGGGAAGAGGTCGGCTTCTTCTTGACCGACCCGCGGGAGCAGCAGGAGAAGCGAGATCAGCCATCCTGCCCAAAGCACCGGGGATGCCAGCAAACCCGCCGGGATCGCCCATTTCACTCGGTCACGAAGCAACATCACGGCAGTCAAGCCGACCAGGGGGCCGGCCCACAACGGCAGCCACTGGACCGGGGACACATTGACAGGTCCCTCCATCCCGGGGATGGACATGAACGCAGAGATGGTTCCCGACATCGACACATGGGGCATCAGAAGGGGTAAAGCGTTGAGGCCCACGAAGAACCCAACAGCTCCATAGGCGACCTTTCGTCGGCCGGACAGCCAGAGAGCAGGGACGAGAAGCCACGGCCAAGCCTTCAATGTGACGGCGAGCGCCAGCGGAATCCCGCTCCACCATCTGCCGCCGCCAAACAAGGTCAGACCGATTAAGACGACGACGGCAAAGACCGCCCACTGGCTGACTTCAAGCATCGCCGAGAACGGCCAGACGAGAAGCCCAAGTGGAAGCAGCAGCATCATCCGCTCTTGAGGCTGATTGAGCCAACGTCCGAACATCCACGCCATCCACCCGGCCGAACCGACGGTCAGCAGGCGACCGAACTCGTACATGAACTGCCAGGGCACAAGCGCAAAGAGGGCATTTAGCATCAACGCCCCAGGGAGTCGAGGATGAGCTGTTGGGACTCTCGCTGACAGACCGAGACTATCGGCCACGTCCTTGATCGGAAGGTGAGGACTGACACCTTCCAAGACAGCGGCACCGGTTATCCAGTCGAACGAAAAGTCGTATTGGTAACCAGGCACGGTCCACACCAACGATGCGGCTGCCGCGATTCCTGCCATGACCAACAGAGATCTTCTCACTCGATCCCATTATCGATCATCCCGCCTCTCGAATCTATAGGAGGTCCGACCCATGCTCCGAGAGAAAACGAATCACACGACTGTGATTCGCCGTTAGCCTTTCCAGAATATGGAAACTCTCCCTCAGCTCGACGTCGAACCCGACCACTGGGGCCCAGACCACGACGACCTCGAGCTCACCGCCGTCGAGATCTCCGAAGGCAACCGCCAGGGCGACGACGTCGACGTCGACGACGACAGCGACAACGGCCTGTGAGCCAGACCGGAGCGCTCGCCCGGGCCCGGGCACTCCGCGAGGCCCTGTTGGACCACGGCGTGGCGGCGGTGTCGATTGAGCTGGTGGTGGGCCGTCCCGGCGGGCCCAACGGAGCCTGGTTCGACGAACGGTGGGTGGGGACCATGGGCCATCACATTGTCTCCCACCGGGGCATGGGCCTCACCCCCGGCCTCAGTCTGGTCAAAGTGGGCCGCTCTGACCTTCCCGGGCCGCTCTGCAACGGCTACGGCGGGTTCGACGAGATCGCCCGGATCATCTGCATGGGCTGGGCCAACCATGCCGGGGCCGGCGGGCCATATACGGTCCCGTCGGGCACCGTCCCCGAGAACGGCGGCCGCCCCTACTGGTTCGGCTGGGAGTTCGAAGGCGGTATCCGCCTCTCCGACTGGACCGAATCGTTCCGCACCTTCATGGGCCGCTGCCACGCCGCCACCCTCGAATGGCGGGGTCTCGACGAACGCTCCCACATCGAACACACAACCTGGGCGCCCGGCCGCAAGGTCGACCGCCTCAACTACACCCTCGGCGCCGCCCGCGCCGAGGTTGCAGCCAACCGAAAGGACGACATGGACGAACCAACACTCCGCCGGATACTCCGCGACGAGTTCCGCATCGACCACGAGGCCGAAGACCACGAGGGCAACCAGTACAGCCAGTCGGGGGTGGTCCAGGACTCCGTCGGCCGGCTCTCATACGGCTCTGGCTCCCGCCGGGAGTTCATCGGCTCGGTGCTGGTTTCCGGCCGAAACTTCGCCCGCCAGGCCGCCCGGCAGACCACTCCGACCCGGCTCCGCGAGGCGGCGAAGTATGCGATCGGAGCCGCCGGCGGCGTCGGCGTCGCCAACGCCGAAGACATCGTCGCTCAGATGGGCCGGCTCCTCTCGGGAGGGTGATCGAGTGTGCCGGGGAATGAGATGAGAGAAGACGCCGTCCAAATCAGACTCGACTCGATCGACTCCCAACTCGTCCGACTCAACGCTGCCCTCATGGGAGACGTGGCGATCGGCCACCACGGGATCGTCGGACGTCTCGAGAAGCTCGAAGGAATGGCGGCCGAAGCTCCCCTCTTGCATCGAGGCATCGAAGAGAAGGCGGAAGGGAAAGTGGCGGTAGTGGATGCCCGGCTCGGCGATCTGATCGCCGAATGGGGCCGGTTCAAAGGCCTTGCCATCGGCCTCGCCGCTGGGGTGTCGATCGCTGGCGGGTTTGGTGGGACGTGGCTGTTCAACGCAGTGTTGGGAGGTGGAGGATGAGGAAACTGTGGCATGACATCCAATACGAGCCGGTCATCGTCTTCTCCCTGGCCGCGTCGGGGTTGGCAGCATTGGCGGCGTCGTTTGACAGTCAGAGCCTGATGGCGGCTGCTGCCGTGTTCACGGCGTTCGGCGGTGTGTACACCCGGCAGAAGACCCAGTCGAAGAAGTACGCCCGCGAGCATCCCGACGTCGAATGAGACGGCCGCGGACCGGCTGGTTCTGGTTCTGGATGCTGTGGATCTCCACGTTCGTCGTCGCTGAGACGATTGCGATCATCGACACCGAGCCTGGCGACACGCTTTCCGAATCCATCTGGTTTCTCCAGCGGTCGTGGTGGCCGCTCACCGTCCTCCTGGCGGTGCTGTTCGTGTTTCTGATCGTCCACTTCATCTTCGACAAGCGGTCGAGGAAACGCCGGGTCGACAAGCGGGCTCGGGATCTCTAAGCGGCTACGCCGTCGGCGTCCGACTCCCAGGAGTCCATGGTCCGCATCGCCTCGAGTTTCCGCTGGTCGGTGACTCGGGTGTAGACCTGGGTGGTTTCGACCCGGACGTGGCCGAGCCACTCCTGGGCGGCGTGGATGTCTCGGGTGATGTCGTTGATGTGGGCTCCGGCGGTGTGGCGCAGCTGGTGTGGGTGGAGGTGCCCGAGCCCCGCCTCCTCGCCGACGGCGCCGATCCAATTGTTGATCGTGGTCAGTGAGATGTGGCCGCCCATCCGACCGGGGAACACCCACTCGCCCGGCCAGCGGGCCCCGCCGAGCATCTCGGAGAGTCGTGGGTGAACCGGCAGGTGTCTGGTCCGGTCGCCTTTGCCGACGATGGTCACCCAGTCGAAGTCGGCGTCGAAGGCCTTCCAGCGGAGGGCGGCGATCTCCTCTCGCCGCAACCCGAGGTAGAGGCCGAGGTAGACGACACCGCCTCGCGGCCAGTCACCACGCGCGGCGGCGAGGAGACGTTTCACCTGCGGCTCTTCGAGGCCCTTCCACCTAGCCGGCGGACGCGGAGGCACGGTGATCGCCTTGTAGTAGCCGTGCACGTCGTGAAGATCCCAGTAGTGGGTCAGCGCCGATCGGAGCTGGCGGCGGGATGGGTTGGTGTTCGGGACCAGCGTGGCCAGCTCGGCCGCCTCGGTCGGTTTCAACGCCAGGAGGTCAAGGCCTCGTGCTCGGGCCCATCGTTCCGCTGCTGCTACCCGGAGCTCATACGCCCTGACCGTCCGTGGCCGGAGGCCAAGTGCGGTCAGATACTCGTGGTACTCCACCAGGGAATCCCCCCTCTTTCGGTTGGGACCCCCAGCCGTGGTTTCGCCCCCGACGACTGTGAGGTGGACACCACCAGACATCAGCGTCTCACTGAATAGGTCAGACGACCCGAATCAGGCCGCTATCTCGTCGCGGCCGTTGGGGACCAGCTGCAGTTTGCGTCGCCGTTGGAGGGGAATAACACGGTGATCGAGCCCGGAGTTGATCTGCCGCGGAA
>CAZTXD010000019.1:34078-36806 GCA_964617995.1 uncultured Acidimicrobiaceae bacterium | reverse complement strand
GACTCGACCAACTTCGTGATGCTGTCCAAGCTGTCGAAATTGTCCAGGTTGACCTCTTCAGCATCGATGACCGTTCCGAACGTCTCCTCGATGAATGACACCAGGGTGAAGATTCCCAGGGAGTCGATGATCTCTTCCTCGAGAAGACTCAGAGACCCGTCGATCTCCGTGTGGTCGTGAACGAACTCGTCCTCGATGAATTGCTTCAGCGCATTCCTGATGTCAGGCACTCGAATTCCTTTCCTTCTGCTACTTGTTCGGTTCCTATGGGGCTGATCGGCGTGGCAGGTCAGTCGAGGGGGACATCGGTGAGATGGGGTTTCCAAACGTGACCCGGAGTGTTCTCGATGACATGGATCATCTTCCTCATCTCGTCGAGCACAGGCGCCTCGCCGCGGTCGTAGACCTCACCTTGGAGCAGTTGGAGGATCTGGTGGCGATGGCGTTCGTTGCTGATGAAATACGTGAAGAGGTGCATCAGCTTGTAGTACAGGCGGATGAACTCATACCAGATGGTTACTCCGGCCTTCATCCGCGACTCGTACGGAAGCAACCTGGAGCGGCTGAGGTCTCCACTGTCCAGCGCATTCTGGATAATGAGAGACGCCGATCGTGCGCCTTCGCAGGCGATGGAAACACCCGAGGAGAAGATGGGGTCGACGAACCGCGCCGCGTCGCCCACCAGTAGCCATCCATCCCCGACAAATCGCCTCATGGAGTACGAATAATCCGCTTCCGTGCTGAAATCCTCCACGCGTTTTGCGCCGGCCATTGCCCGGGCGAGATCAGGACTCGAGTTGATCCACTCATGGAAATACTCCTCGACCCGCTGTCGCGACTCCTTGAAAACGCTCCGCTCCGCAACCACACCGACGGAAGTGATGCTGTCCGTGATCGGAATCTGCCATGCCCAGCCCCTGGTTGAGCGAAGGAAGTAGATGTGAATGAAGTCAGCCGAATGGCCTGATCCCCTGTCGACGTTCTCGAACCACGAGTAAACCGCGAACTGATTGAAGATGGGATCCTTGTCACGAAGTCTCAGCTGACCGCCCAGAACCGAATTCCGACCACTGGCATCGACTACGACCCGGGCCGGGATATCGACGGTTTGACCTTCGATGGCCGCTCGGACACCTCGCGCTTGTTCTCCATCGAAGAGCACCTCCTTGACCGTCACGCCCTGATACACGGTCGAACCGAGCCGGCGAGCGTGCTTCAATAGCAAGAGATCGAACTTCGACCGATCCACGTGGTACACGTAGTCTTGGTCGACACCGGGCTGGGGGAACTCGCTGAACTCGATCGAGAACTCTCCACTCGCGGTGGTCGGATGCCAGGCAGCACCGTATTTCCGCACGAATCCCTCACTCTCCATCGTTCCGAGGAAACCGATGTCCCTGAATGTCCGGAGGGTAGACGTGACCAAGGATTCGCCCACATGGGGCCGGGGATGCATCGCCTTTTCGACGATGGCGTTCTTGATTCCCGCCTTGGACAGATAGCAGCCCAAAACACTCCCCGCCGGACCGCCCCCGATGATGACTACGTCAGTCAATGCTGCCTCCTGGCCTATACGCCCTGCATCCCGGCCCGTCACATTAGTCACCGCGTCGCCGGCTTGAAAGGGGTTGCCCTCTGGGGCCTTCTCCCCCACGCGACGATGAGACACGATCGCGGGCGTCCCTGAGACCATGATATCGACGAGGGGCTTGCTGGACTCGGCACCCTGGGCGTTTCGGCATGGCCGGCATCTTCTCGTCGACCTGGCTGGTCCATCGCCATCGCGTATAGAGTGAGTCGCGGACTAACCGACGGGGCATGAGCTGTCCCGTTCGCGCTGGTCCCGGCATCGGATCGAGAGAGGCACCATGCGTCGAGAGGCACCGAAATGCTGCCTGCATTCCTGATCGTAGGAACGATGAAGGGCGGCACGTCTGCCCTGGCAAGAGCGTTGAAGCAGCATCCCGACGTGTTCATCCCGGACGGAAAGGAAGTCCGCTACTTCGATATCCACTTCGCGGAGGGTCCCGAGTGGTACGAGTCGAGATTCGAAAAAGCCCCGCCCGGCTCCCAGACTGGAGATGCCTCACCCGGCTACATGTACGGGACGGACGTGATCGACCGGATGACCGAGGTTCTCCCCGAGGCACGCTATCTGGCCATTCTTCGCGACCCGATCGACAGGGCTTACTCTCACTACTGGCACAACGTGCGCCGAGAGCGCGAAGCCAGGTCATTCCTTCAGGCCATCGAGGAAGAACGTGCCGTGCTCGCTGGCGAGCTTCCCCTGCCGGCGTACGATTTCGCCTATCTGGATCGCAGCCGCTATCTGCCGCAACTGAAGCGGATCGAGGCGCGGGTTGGGCGAGACCGGATGCTGATCTTGAAGACTGAAGATCTCAGGACCGATCGATCCGCGACCTTGCGCGCCGCTTGGGAGTTCATGCAGGTCGACCCGGATGCCGGGGATGTCTCGGAGCCCTCTCGCCCCCTGGTATGGCATATGAAGAGCCGCCTCTCGGCGAAGAGGCGGAAGCTGGTGTCGTCGTACCCTCCCGTGGATCACGAGCTACGCTCCAGACTGCTCACGGATGTTGTCCCTGAGATCACGTTGCTGGAGAGTTGGTGGGGGCGCGACCTCAGCGATTGGAAGCACTGATCGAGCCAAGCGACTGGTTGTCACATCTATCGGCAGATTCAGATGATGGTCGATGTCTCATGACCTAGG
>CAZTXD010000019.1:7417-33978 GCA_964617995.1 uncultured Acidimicrobiaceae bacterium | reverse complement strand
ACTCAACACCAGATCGAGGCATCGACCTCGGTCAAGGCGTGGACAGATCCGACGAATAGATTTCATGGCAACGTAACGACGATCAGGACCACCTCACCGA
This sequence comes from uncultured Acidimicrobiaceae bacterium, assembly GCA_964617995.1. GTDB lineage: Bacteria > Actinomycetota > Acidimicrobiia > Spongiisociales > ZC4RG35 > CAZTXD01. The sequence continues at coordinate 33,878 of CAZTXD010000019.1, read as the reverse complement.
AAGCCGAGCGACCAGCCGGATCTCCGGCGTTCAAGCCGACATACACCCGCTCACCCGACGGATCCGCCGCGACGTTGTAGCTGCCCCCCGCACGCAGGCCAAGGTGCTCCTCGAGAAGTGGGTTCAGTTCGACCACTACCTCCTCCTCGCCGGTGGCGGTGTCAACTGCGATCAGCGGAGCCCCCTGTGCCCACGCTCCCCCGTGGGCATCAGGCACATAGAAGAAGCGCTCGCCGGAGGGGTCGAGGGCAAGCGACGTGGTGTAACCGCGAGCAGAATCGAGTTGGCTGAGCGAGCCATCGCCGCGTATTACGAAAAAAACGGGAGGGTCACGGGTAACTGCGTATACGTTTCCTTCTCGATCAGGGGAGGTAGCGGCACGCAGGATCTCGCCCGGTAGGGTGGTGTCCAATGCCTCCAGCATCTGTGTCGCTGGATCGTATCGGGCCAGCCCGCTCTCATCCCACGTTACGTAGGCGCGGCCCTTGGCGTCGACGGCAATGCTCCTATAACCGCCGTGAAGTGGATCTTCGTCCTGGAATACGATCTCGGCAGTGGTCGCGTCGATGACGAGGAAGGAGCCGGTCTTCTCGCCGAACGGGTCCGCCGCCTCGGCGAAGAGGAGACCGTCGCGGGGCGATGAGGCCATGGACGCCGTCCCGTGTTCGGGAAGCAGCACGGTGCCGGTGTCGATCGTACGCGACTGAGGGTCGATCTGAATGAGGAGATCGCCCCGGTAAGTCTCCGTATACCTGAGATCACGACGCGTTCCCCAGTAAGTGGACGTGAATATTCGACCACACGGTCCGGCCACCATCTGAGCGTGGATCTTCCCGAATCCGAAGTCGCCCGGCGCGTGGTCAGCGATCGATAGGACGTCCGCAATCTGGGTGAGAATGCCTGTCCTCGCGTCAAACTCGTATATGAAAGAGTTGCCATCGACACCGGCGTGGTCACCGATCGCAGAGAGGAATCGACCGTCGGCGAGAGCGATGCCCTGACCCCATTGCGACCACAATCGGCCCTCATAACCCGGCCTGGGGTAGACCACGGCGTCGACACCGGCCTCACCGGGTGACGGAGGCTGAAGTTCTTCCATGTGGGCGGTGGAACCAGCCTCCCACGGAACACCTACCGGCGAGTGGGGACATCGAGAGGACGCTTCAATCTCGTTGTCGCTTTCAGCCGGCTCGTCGTCCGTGGACTCTGATCCGGGGACACGCTCGACTGAGTTCTCCACTGGTATCTCCATCTCGGAGAAGGAATCAACGTTGGAACCTGTCACCGGCGTTCGAGCCGCGACAGTGCTATCGAGCGGAGCTGCGGTACACGAAGCCGCGACGAAAGCGGCTAATCCTGCAGTGGCACACCCCAGCAGTCCCCGGATCACTCATAGAAGCGTAGTCTTGGTCCACGAGTTCGGCTGACGGCCGGACGGGCCTCCCAGGAGCGTCTGGCCGATCGCCGGGAACTGCTCAGCGGCTGACACGGGAGGATCGATGTCACCGGGCAGGCTGATCGGTTGGTCTGCACTCGCCTGGACGATCTCGTTCGTGCTGTTGGGTATTGCCTCCTCCCCGCCTGCTGCCCCTCTCCTCGAAACGAACCTGATCGTTGAGGTCCTAGCCCATCTGCTGGGACCGCTTCTCCTTGCCGCCCTCCTCTCGGGGTGGATCTCGGAACGGAGTCGACTCGAACGTCGGATTGCGCCACTGCTGGGGGCAGGTGTGGCATTCCTGATTGCGCTGGCGGCTGAATTGGCTCAGTTGAGGCTCCCAGAACGCAGCGTCGAGATCCTCGACATCGGTCTCAGCTTCGTCGGAGCAGTCGCTGGGGCGCTCCCATACATCGGCGTGGAGCGTTCCCGTGTGGAGGCTTCACGTACACGCGAACGCGCTGCCGTGACCCTGAACGTGATCGCAGCGCTGGCCGTGGCGGTCACGGTCGTTACTTTGGTCACCCAACCCACCGTGCGTCATGTGTGTCTGGGCCAAACCACACCGGAGCCTGTGGCGGGACCATCACCGCCACTTGGAGCGGAGCGCACCTCTGAGGGTGTAGTGGTCGAGTATCGATTCACCGAGGGATTCGGGACCCAAACCGAACCGTGGACGAGTGGCGTCCCAGCCTTGGAACTCACTCTCCACGATGGAGCGGAGTGGCTGGACACCGGAGGCGGAGTCACCTTCGGAAGCGCCACCGCCGTCGCTCGCAGCGTCGCCCCGGCGACCACTCTGGTCGACGCGATGCTCGGGTCGGGCAGATTCACGATCGAGGCGTGGGTCACTCCGGATCGGTTGCAGACGGGTCCGGCTCGTATCGTCTCGATCTCCGACAGCCCGGCGTTCGAAGATATCGACCTCCACATCGGTCAGGAAGGGACATGTCTCAGCCACCGCATTCGGTTCGGTTCCGTGGTGGAGTGGGTTCTCGTCGAGGGAGTCTTCGCCGACCAGGCCCGACGCCACCTGGTTGTCACCTTCACCGACGGCGTGACACGGACTTACGTGGACGGGGCTTTGATCGACGTCCACGACGCCCTCGACGACACGCCACATGGGTGGAATCCGGGCCACCATCTCCTTGTCGGCAACGAGGAGACACGGAACCGTGTGTTCCTGGGTGATGTTTTCCTCGTGGCCCTCTACGATCGGCCCCTGGAGGGTGGCGAGGTCTCCGCCAACTTCCTGGCCGGCCACCGATCTGGGCCCTAGCGGCCCTCCGGCTCGGGGAACGCCGCAGAGTCGCCTGGCTCGATACGGAGTGGCGGTATCATTCTGTGGCTCCCGGCAGCCTGCGTGCCGGACAATCCACATCGGGGGTCATCATGATTCGAAGACTCGCCATCTCCCTCCTGGGGGCAGGGCTGCTGAGTGCGATGCTCGCCGCTCCGGCGTCATCCGAGCCCGACACCTATCCGCCCTCCACGGTGGGAGTCATCGGATGTTCGAACACAGACCAGCACATCTCCGGTTACCTGACGGCATCGGACGTGGACGTTCTGGCTCCGATCCCCGACCTCGGCGGCGGGAGCCTCAAGCGCTGGTACACCAACGAGCGAAACCACTGGGCCATCTACCAAGACCATGAACCGCCAGGCGGATATCAGGCGGTATGGATCCAGGTCTGCCTGAAGACCTCCGAGCATTCGGGGACATTCTCGGAGGAGCACCGGACGTGGATGTCCTACGTCGCCGACGAGGTCGCGCGTCGGTCCGGATCCATCCCGGTTTTCGTGTCCCCACTGAACTTCTATGTGGACGGCCACGTCTGTCCGGCAACGGGCCCCGCCGGTCAGGCCATCGCGGTGGAGATCGCCGACTGGGCGGCCGCAACTCTCGACAACGTCGAGAGAGGTCCGGACACCGGGCCTCTCGGCCCCGCAGAACTCTCCGGAGACGACTGTCACCTCAATACGGCCGGCAAGGCGGTCGTAGGCGAACAACTGGTGGCATGGTTCGACGACAACCAGAGTGGAGGAGGAACCGACCCCGGGGATGGCCAGTCGGCCGGCGAGGAACCCTTCGTCGACATATCTGACTCAGTCTTCGAAGCCGACATTCTGTGGATCGCGGGGGCGGGTATCACCCGGGGATGCAACCCCCCCACCAACGACCGGTTCTGCCCCGACCAACCCGTCACCCGCGGGCAGATGGCGGCGTTCCTCAGCCGGGCGCTGGACCTCACCCACACCGGATCCTGGGGATTCCGCGACACATCGGGCTCCATCTTCGAACAAGACATCGACCGCTTGGCCGCCGCCCGCATAACCCTGGGATGCAACCCCCCCACCAACGACCTGTTCTGCCCCGACCAACCCGTCACCCGCGGGCAGATGGCGGCGTTCCTCAGCCGGGCGCTGGACCTCACCCACACCGGATCCTGGGGATTCCGCGACACATCGGGCTCCATCTTCGAACAAGACATCGACCGCTTGGCCGCCGCCCGCATAACCCTGGGATGCAACCCCCCCACCAACGACCTGTTCTGCCCCGACCAACCCGTCACCCGCGGGCAGATGGCGGCATTTCTGCATCGCGCCGCGAGGATGCTCCCCTGAAGGTCATCGTCGACGACGGTGCCGTCTGACGAAGAGTCCTCCGCCCCATGTCACCCCTACGAGCGCCGCGATCACGGCGGACCACACCAATCCCGTGTCGGTCGCCGTGGACCGATTCTTTGGTTCGGCGGTGATGGAAGGACTAGCCGGTTCGGTAGACGCGGCAGTCGCGGGAGGCTGAATGGTGGCCGTCGTCGTCGAAGCGGTGACCTGGGTGGACTCCACTGGCTCGGTGATAGCCGGCGGGGCCTCCAGGTCCCTGTCCGACCACATCCAAGCAGCAGTGGGCTCCTGCCTGAGAAAGGTGATCAACATCTCACCGACCTTCTCCTGTCCCCGTCTACTCGGATGGACACCATCGCCCCTCATGTCCCGGCATTCCCACGTCAGGCCGTCTGATCGGGGTCGCTCACCATCAGCCCACAGATACGGACCCCAGGCTGTCCACGGAGCCGCCGCCTCATCTCCGATCGGCGCGGCCAGCTCCGGGTCGCCCTCGATCTGGGCCTCGATCGTCCACTTGACACCGAATCCTTGTTGATATGCCCACGGCTCGGGGCTCGGCGACGTCGCCGTGTTGTATCCCCCGTAGATACGTGACGACAGGTACGCGATGGCGAGGTTCGGGAACCGTTCCTTCAGAACTCTCAGCGCTGCCTCGAGATCTTCCTGGTACGTGAGCGCGTCCTCCGGAAAGGGTTGTGCGGGGTTGGCGTCGTCGATCCGGGCCACCATCTTGACCCAGGCGACCTGAACCTGGAGGGGCGAGAGGGCGGCCCTTTCCACCACGGCATCGAGATCGTCCCAGACTCCGGACTCGGAGTCTGCCCATCTGGAGAGCGCCGCTCCGCCCTGAGCCCCGTTGATGAAGACGATGTCGGTTTCCAGCGCCTCGTGTCCACTGACCATCTGAGTGAATGTCTCGAACTCACGGAACGTGTTCGACACGCCCACTGACAGGAACCCGATAGCTCCATCCGATCCGGGAGCGCCGGTGGAAATCCTCGGGACCACCTCCGCAGCTTGGAGAAGACCCAGGGTGCGATGCTCCTGCGGCATGGAGTTACTGGCGCCCGGGTAGAGCCCGCCTTCCTCCCCATGATACCTGCCCTCGGTCAGGTCGATGAGAGGGGTGGCACCGATCGAGGTAGCCGCACAATCCGCTCCCTCGTCGCGCTCCTCGTCGAGGGAGTCGCGCTCCTGGCCGAGGGAGGGGGATCCGAGCAGTGTGACGATCGCGAGGGAGACTATAGCGACCAGCCGGAAACATCGGTCCGCTCGCCTGTCCATCGTCCACAGGCTAGGTCATCTCGCCGTGCAAGCGGGCCTTCGACGGACTCCATCGTCCTGTCGACTGAATCTCCCGGCGGGTCGACGACGAGGAGCCTGCGGGCGATGGCACTGGTCGACGGCATCGTCGGCGTGTATTCTGACGGGGTTCGATCGACGTGGGAGTGGAGGTCATATGGGAAGGCTGGGACTGACGGCGTGGAAGACGCGCCAGGGCGACTCAAGTGGTGGTGTGGTCGTCTGTCGACGCGGAACGCGATTCGCGGGTCGATTCGCTTCCTTGGGAACGGCCCATCTATCTGGGTTCGAGCCGCGACATGAGAGGACGGCGACTCATGTCAGGACCTAGCCGATCCTCAGATGTGGTCGTGATCGGGGGTGGTCCGGCCGGATCGACGGTGGCGAGCTTTCTGGCCCGTCGCGGGCATTCGGTGACGGTGTTCGAGAAGGAGGTTTTCCCACGCGACCATGTGGGGGAATCCATGCTGCCCTTCTGCTACCACATCTTCAAGGAGCTCGGTGTCCTCGGTGAGATGGAGGACCGTTTCGTCCGCAAGCCTGGGGTCCGCTTCCTGGATACGGATGGGGTGACGTCGACAACGTTCTGTTTCGGCCACAAGATCGACGGGCCGAGCCACCTATCCTTCCAGGTGCTGCGCGCGGAGATGGACGAGGTGCTTCTCGATCATTCCGTCGAAGAAGGCGCCGACGTCTTCGAGGGTGTGGCCGTGCGCGATGTCCAGCTGGATGGTCCGGATGGTCGTGCTGTCGTGCGCTATGACGGGGAAGCAGTTGGCCGGTCACAGATCTCTGCGAAGTTCGTCATCGACGCCAGCGGCAGATCGACTTTCCTCGCCAATCGCATGAAGACGAAATCGGCTCACAAAGAGCTGGAACGCACTGCCATCCATAGCCACTGGACCAACACGCGATACATGGGCGGCCTCCAGGAGGGGATCATCCAGATCGTCTACACCGGCGGCGAGAAACAAGGATGGATCTGGGTGATTCCTCTCGGTCGGGATCGCCTCAGCGTCGGTTTGGTGACGAACACCTCCTACTACAAGGACCAACGCCGCGTCCTGAAAGCCGAAGGGGTGGACGACTGGAAGCACGAGCTCTACTTGCGTGAAATCATGCTCTCACCCTATGTCCAAGAGGTGCTTGGCGACGCGAAGCAGATGGTGGGAATCACGGTAGAGGGCGACTATTCCTATACGGTCGACTCCAAGTGGGGCGACAATTATGCGCTGGTAGGAGACGCATCTGCGTTCATCGACCCGATATTCTCGAGCGGCGTGTATCTCGCCATGCAGAGTGCCCGAAACCTGGCCGACGCAGTGCACGTGAGGCTGACAGAAGGCTCGAAAGCCGGCGCTGACGCGATGACGGAGACCTACGACCGAATCGTGTCTGCATACAGTCTCGTCGACAAGCTCATCCGGCTGTTCTACACGCCGAATGTGCTCAATTTCGCCCAGTTGGGATCGGCTGCTGAAGTCTTCGACGACTACCATCACTACGCCAACGCCATCGGCCTTCAGCACTTCCTCTTGGCCGGCGACTTCTTCGAGCAGGCGAACAAGTACTCCCATTTCGTGGAGAGTCTCAGGGATCCTCGGTACTTCGACATGTACCAGAACCTGGTGATGAAACGACCTGCATTCGATGCCAGCGGATCGTGCGATGCGGATACCTCCGTCATCTTTCCGCCGAACCTGCCCAAGCACGAGGCGCGACGCGCAGCGTCGGGGATCTGACCATGATGCCGCCGTTGAGCCTCCGCACCGGCTCACGGCCGGACGTGTTGGTGTCGACGGACGCCGAGCGTTGTGACGACGACCACGCGGAGTGATGTCAGCTAACGACTCGCGGACGAGGGTCCTTGTCTTCATCAAGGGCCTCGGCCTCGGAGGAGCCGAGAAACTGATCATAGATGGGGCGGCCTATTGGAATCGAGAACGCTTCGACTATCACGTCGCATACGTCCTCCCATGGAAAGACCACCTGACTGATCCTCTTCGCCGCCTAGGCGTTCCGGTCACGTGTCTTGGCGGAAACACCGGCATGGATCTCCTCACCCCTCTTCGGTTGAGACGGCTGCTACGCAGGCGGGACATACAGCTGGTTCACGCCCATTCGCCCAGCGTCGGCGTCATGGCGCGTCTGGCTACCAGGCGGCCGATCATCTACACCGAGCACAATCTCGCCGGTTCGTATCGTCAGCCGACCAGATACCTGAATCGCGTCACCTATGGTCTGAACCGATCCACGACGGCAGTTTCGCTAGCAGTGGCAGAGAGCGTCCGAAGCTTCCGGGGTGCCTCTCCATTGGTCATCGAAAACGGGGTAGCGATGGCCATCGAACCCAAAGAGGTGAGCGAGGCCAGGCGAGAGCTGGGCTTGACCGAACGACAACCCCTGGTCGTCCACGTGGGCAACATACGACCCCACAAAGGCCATCAGACTCTCATCAGAGCCGTTCAGCTCCTCAGTCAACGACGTCCCGACGTACTGACTGTCTCCATCGGCGCCGAGAAACACGCCGGTGACCTCGCGGCCGTCCGCGCCAAGGCTCTTGAATACGGCATCGGCGACCGTCTCCTTTTCCTGGGGCGGAGGGAGGACGCCAGATCCTTCATCGCGGCTGCCGATGTCTACGTCAACCCCGCCGATATCGAGGGTCTTCCCGTCTCCGTCCTAGAGGCTCAGGCTCTCGCACGCCCTGTCGTAGCCACACGGGTGGGTGGCGTTCCCTCCGTCGTGGTGGATGGAGTTACGGGTCGCCTGGTCGATCCGGGCGATGACACCGCCCTTGCTGATGCAATCATCGATGTTCTAGAGCATCCGAGTCGTGCAGTCGAGATGGGAATGGAGGCCCGCAGACTCGTAACCGAGAACCATGGTCTGAAAGAGATGGTCGGAAAGTACGAACACCTCTACGACCGGGTCTTGAGGGCGAGACCTTGACGACGGGATCTCCCACCGCGCTGCCCGTGGCCGTCCTCACCGTCGTCGCCGCCCTATCGATCATGGCCTCGGGCGCAATAGCCGGCAGCGGTCTCGTATACCCACACCTGGCGGTGATGGCGGTGTTGTGGACTGTTCTCGCCTACCAGCTAGGCCGAATCAGCAGCGTGGAGGGGGATCGGAGCTGGCTGGCACCGGTTCTCGCCCTCGGCATGGTGGCAAAGCTCGTCGGTGCGTCCGCTCGCTACTTCGTCCTTTTCACGGTGTATCAGGGAGGTGGCGACGCCATCGGCTACCACAACACCGGACTCGATGTGGCCGACGTATGGCGTAGCTTCTCGGTGCCCGATGTGACCACTGTTGGTTCGGGTGGTGAAGGTACCCGCTTCGTCAAGGTTTTCACCGGCCTTCTCTACGCGCCCTTCGAACCGTCGGCTCTCGGTGGCTTCTGGATATTCGCTCTGCTGGCATTCCTGGGGCAGTTCTTCCTGTACCTGGCGTTTCGAAAGGCCACGCCGGAATCCATGTGGAAACGGTATGCGGTGATGGTCTTGTTCTGGCCCACCATCGTCTATTGGCCTTCGAGCCCGGGAAAGGAGGCCGTCATATTCTTCTGGCTCGGACTTGCCGCGTGGGCCGCCTCGAGTCTCTACAAGAGATACGACGCGCGCTGGATCCTTCTGATCACCGCACCAGTGTGGCTAATTGGTTTCGTACGCATTCACGTTGCCGCCTTGCTGGCGGGGAGTATCGTCGCAGCGCTTCTCATATCGAAGCGGCCACCTTCCCTCGCTTTGGGTTTTCGTAGGAACCTGATACTGGTCGGTGGTCTCCTGGCGATGATCCCGCTCATCATCGGAGTCGGCGACGAGTTTGGAGTCGAAATGGGGACGTCACTCAGCGTGGACGAACTCGATCCCGTGTTCGGCAATATTGAGGATCAAACCGCCCAAGGTGGTTCGGCGGTCTCCGGCGGCGCCATCCAATCACCGGGGGATATCCCAGCAGGCATCCTGAAAGTTCTGTTTCGCCCGCTCCCGAACGAAGCAAACAACGCACAGAGCCTCGCTGCAAGCGTGGAGGGTGCACTCTTACTAGCGCTGATCGCCTGGAGGACCCCGAGCATGCTGTCCAACTGGCGTCGTGTCCGGCGTTCTCCCTATCTATGCTTCTGCATCGTATATATCAGCCTCTTCGTCTGGGCTTGGAGCGCCATAAACAACCTGGGGATTCTGGCGCGGCAGCGTTCCCTGGTCATTCCCCTCGTCTTGGCAGTGATCGCAGCATTGGGATGGAAAGACCGAAACGGGACATCGTCACGGCGGGCCGTCGCCGAACCGGTCGACTCAGGAATCGAACACGCTCCTGGCTCACCGTCAGAGCCATCGGAAGGCTCCTATCGGCGATAGAAAAGCCGAGTGGGCATCTAAAGCTGCAGCTGGCTTGCCCCCTCTACCAGGACACACCGACGGCGTGGTCCTCGAACCACATATCAAAGGGTACGAGGATCTTACTCAACCGGTGGGATCGAGCTGGTCGAGTTGCTGATCGGTCAGAACCGGTACAGAAATGATCCCTAGACGCTGCAGCGGAGCAATATTGTGGGTGATTCCCTGGTGCCAATCCGGGTACCAGCCTCGAGGCTGTTGATCCTCGGCAAGGCCCGGGTACCACAGTCTTGCATCATCATGAGAGCCGTCCATCAACCATGCAAGTGACAATCCGAGAGCACGCGCGTCCTCGATCTGGTCCTCCAGTTCGTTGGAGTTTCCTCCCATCATCTCCGTGTATCGCTGACGTCGCGCCAAGCGCTCTATGTTCCTAATCACCACAATCTCCACAAACGCCTCTATACGCTGAACATCGAGGTGTTCGGCGGCGATCAAGGCTGATACCGTCCCCTTCGGACTGGTAATATGCCAGACGGTTGGTTCAGCTTCCGTCAGCTGAGTATGAAGCTGGAAGTATCGACGCTCTGCCCAACCATCGATGCTCTCGAGACCCTCCATATTCGAGCCATGGAATAGGGAGCGGAGCAGGAGTCTCTCGAGAGTCGCTGCATCTTTCCTTCCCAGGACCCTGCGGAACTCGTGTCGCAACCGAAACCCGAGAGACGGATTGTCTTTCCACCCCGCCAAAGGAACAAACCCAGAGGTACGAACCTCCTCGATCGTCACCGGGTCGAGGCCAGAGCCGAATCCGGCTTCGACGATCTTCGTCACCCAAGACGCTAGGAACGACTCCGCTGCTTCCACCGTGTCGGCCGGGTCCGACGACTCCAACAGATACAGCATGCGGCTCGGGTGGTCACCGTCGAGTCCTTCGACCTCCCCGTCTGCGCGTGCTTCCGAAGCCGCGACCACAACGATCGGAACAGGAGATGACCCGTCGACCTCCTCATCGACCCCCTGAACGTCGAGAGGGACGGAAACAGTCTGCGGGGAGGATGTGGCTGAACGTTGCAGCCAACTCATCTTGATTTGCTCGACCCATCGGAGAGGACGTCTTGATAGACCATCCGGAGCAGGCCCGGATTCTTTCCGCAGAAGCCCCGCCATATCACCTAGGCGATTCAGAATCGCGGCCAGCAAACGCCGAGTACGACGCATGACCTGCTTCTTGACCATGACCAGCACCGGCTCGATGTCTCGTATCGACATCTCCTCGGTTACTCGGAGCATCACCCTTTGCGTACTCGCGCCTGGCTGGGTCACTATCACCGCGAAATCCGTCCTGTCCAGGGCGGCACGAGTGCTGGGGTCATCCACGTCGCCGCAGATGACGATCACGACTTCCTGCGTCTCACGCAGTGAGTCGAAAAGCCGCCCGAGCTGGGGAGTAGCCAGCGCATCTGCAGGAACCCCAACATCCTCTCCAGAGGCCACCGGCGTCAACTTCGGATGGACGGAACGATGATGATCCGAGGCGTCGTCGACCATCTCCAACAGATCATCACGAGTGGAACCCTGCGTAGCCACGAACCCGATGGAAAGCACTGCCCCATCCAGCTCGGGCATGTTCAGATTCGATTCGAAATCCGCGTTCACCAGCGCTGTGCCGGCCTGAGTGCTGGCATAGCTGACTGCAAGATCGGCAGCAAGGTGGTGAACCGCCTCGACCTCGACCCCCGCACCACAGACTCCCACAACCAATTCCCGACCGCGGGCTCTCGCACGCAACGACGATCGAATCGTCTGAATCGCCGCCTTGCGAGGGCTGTCGCCAACCTGAAGGTACCAGGGCAGAGGACTCGGCAGTCGGGGGGGAATGGAACCGAGGCGAGGAACATGTGGGATGTCCTCGAGGAACCAGACAGGCCGAATCAGCTTTTCGGAAACCAGGAGAATGAGAAGTACGAGACCCCCTCCCAGAAGCAGGGCGACGCCTCCGGCGACGCGTCTGGAGATCGGGTCCGGACTCTCGTCGAACACGTCAACGAGCTCCACGACGGGAGGACCCGACAGCTCGGCCTGTTGGAGGATCAATTCTTGATAGCTCGCTTCCAACTCCCTGTACTGCCGCTCGAGAGCACTGCGCAACGTCTGTTCCTCGGAGAACTCCTGGAGCGGCGTCGGAATCGTCGCGAGTTCAGCTTGTACGGTTTCGATTGCAGCGTTGACCGTTTCGAGTTCGGCTGCCAACTCCTCAGGCGTCTTCTCGGGTTCGGGATCATCGTTGGGTACCAGGAGTTGTTTTTCGAGGTCCAGAGCTTGCGCATCCAACTGGCTCAACAGCGCCGTCAGGCGATCTCGCCGAGCGGCCTGCTCGAGTGGCAGTGAGTACTCCTCGACTAGCGTGATGAGATCCGCACGGACCTCATCCATTCGCTCCGTCAAGATATCCAGCTGCTCACGGAGCTGACTCTCCATGTCCACTGGCTGGCGGGTGATCAGCCTGCGACGCATCTCTGAGGCCGTCGCGATGGCCTCAGCGGCATCCTCACCGCGGGCGATGAAGGTCAGCTTTCCCAGCGCGGGATCGGCCACTATCTCGTTGCTGGGATCAGCCAGCAGATCGGCATTCACCGATACCGCTCTTACCCTGGCTTCCTCGATCTGTGCCTGCACGATCTCCAGCAGCGGCGACCCCCCTCCAGAGCCTTGATTCCCTCCTGAGTCGAGATCGGCCACGTCGGAGATAAAGGTGATGGGAGCCTCAGCTCGGCTCACCTGTTCGATCGAATCGTTGCGATATGTGGCGGTTGCCACGGCGACGGAAGTGGTACCGAGGATGATCGCTGTGGCAATCAACCAACGATGGCGTAGTATCCGGAGCGCGCGGATCAGGTCCACGACGTAAGACTATCCGCAGACTCGAGATGAACGGTCTCTGTACCGTCCCATTCGTGCACGGCCAGATCGCGCAACCCTTCACGCACACCCAGCTGGTCGCCCCGCTCGGCCATCTCGTCCAGCAAAGAGACGAAGTCGGCGATCGTGACAGGCCCAGGGGAGGGAGGTGCGGTGAAACGTAGCTTGGGGTGGTCTGTCGGCAGCAGTTCACCGTGTGCCAACGCCTCCTCCAGCCTCTCACCAGGACGGATCCCCGTCACGCGCACGTCGATGTCTCGACCCGGCACGAGACCCGCCAGGCGGATGATTCGGCGTGCCAGATCGAGGATCCTGACCGGCTCTCCCATGTCAAGTACGAAGACTTCTCCGCCCTTGGCTAGTGCCCCAGCCTGAAGGACCAACTGCACTGCCTCGCCGACCGTCATGAAGTACCTCGCCATGTTCTCGTCGGTGATTGTCACGGGCCCACCCGCCTGGATCTGACTGACGAAAGTCGGTACGACAGAACCCCGACTTCCGAGTACGTTTCCGAAACGCACCGATGTGCAGATCCCCGCACCCGCACGGAGCCCTTCCTGCTGGACCAACATCTCCGCGACTCGTTTGGATGCACCCATCACACTCACCGGCCGAACCGCCTTGTCCGTGCTGATGAGAACGAATCTCTCGAGCTGGATCTTTCGTAGAGCCTCCAGCAGGTTCACGGTACCCCTTACATTCGTCTTGTGCGCTTCATCGGGATACTCCTCCAGGACCGGCACGTGCTTCAGGGCGGCTGCATGGAATACCACCTCGGGTGAGAGTTCCGCGATTCGATCGGTCAGTCGCCGGGCATCGCGTACGTCGACAAGGATCGGAGTGACCTGACTCTGTCCACTACCAAGGCTGAGGATCATTTCGTGCAATAGGGTCTCGTCGTGGTCGAGCGCCAATACCCGGGCCGGCGAGAAAGCCAGAACCTGACGGACGATCTCGGCTCCGATCGAACCACCACCTCCGGTCACGAGTACACGGCGGCCCTCCAGCACTTCTCGCACGGCCACCGGGTCGATGTGTACCTCGGGTCTGGGCAACAGGTCGGCCACCTCGATGTCCCGCACGTCCACAGCAGCATGACGGTCTTCCATCAATGCCGCCGGGTCGCGCAGGATCCTCAGACGAACATCGATCGCAATACATGCATCCACCACCGATCGCACGAGTTCGTCGCTACCACCCACGACAACCACTTGCTCTGCTTCCAACTCCTCGATGGTGCTCACCAGATCCTGCAATGAGGCGACGATAGGTAGCCCCGCCAACCACCGCTGGGGGCGGATCCCATCGGGTGATATGAAACCCAGAACCTCGACAGTCGAGGCGGCTTCGCGTGCGAAGGTCGCAGCCGCCCTACCCGTGCCGACGACCAGCGCCCTTGGCCGTGCTTTCGACGCGGACAGACGTCGATAAGAGAACATGCGGGAACGGAAGCGCACCAGGCCCATGCCACCGGTCGAGATCGCCGCACCGAGGACCACGGTGCTCAAAGGGATAGGACGGCTCTCGTGAAAGATGACGAAACCACCGGCTGCCAGCAGCGCACCGAGGTTGGACAGAAGTACCTGCCGCGCCTCGGCAACACTGGCATGTTCCCAAACGTGTCCGTAGGCGCCGGCCAGCACATTGGCGACGACATGGATCAGAACCAACAAGGGTAAGTACGCCGCGAGGTCGGACCAGTAGCGTTCGGAGACTCCGGGATCGATCATCCTGATCGCCAAAGCAACGATGTAGGCAGCCACGACCAGGAATGCATCTATCACTGCGAAGGCCAGGTCGGCGCGGACGCGCGCGGCCTTCACCGAGAGTGACCTCCCAACGGGAGCCCGGACCCGCTCAGAGTGGGTGCCCCACATTTCCCTTGCCTCCCTGGAATTCCCTTTGCCCGCCACGCAGTGTAGCGATCCTGATGAGAGATGCTAGGACCACCTGCTCGTGATCCAGGTAGGCGTTCGGACCCATTTTCGGCCGGCCCGGGAGCGGTCTTCTGGACAAGCGCGTTCGTATGAGTAGCCTTATTGCCCTACCGATTCTCGGGCTCGGGAGGACACAATGAGAGTGTTGGTCACCGGCGCGGCCGGCTTCCTCGGTTCTCACGTCATGGGTCACTTGATGGCCCAGGGATGGGAAGTGAGGACCTTGGATGAGAAACCGCATGCAGTGCCAGGAGCTACCTGCATAACCGGCGATCTCCTCGACGCTGAGGCGGTATCAGCTGCCACTGACGGCGTCGCGGTTGTTTGTCATGTTGCTGCCGTAGGTGATGTCTACCTGGCGGCCGAGAGGCCGGAACTGGCCGCCGCGGTGAACGTCGTCGGAACGACCAACGTGGTGAATGCTGCTCTGACTCACGGAGCGCGAGTCGTCTATGCATCGACCTGGGAGGTCTATGGCACTCCCGCATACGAGCCCCTCGACGAGGACCATCCGTGCAAACCCGACCACCCATACAGCATCACCAAACTGGCCGGCGAGCAGATGCTCGTCGCGGCCTGTCGCTTGCAGGGCCTGTCGGGAATCGCCCTGCGGCTCGGAACCGCCTACGGAGCAGGGCTCCGACCCAACTCCGTGTTCCGGATCTTCATCGACCGGGCCCGTCGCGGTGAGCCGATCACCATCGCTGGCGACGGCCTGCAGGGCCGCCAGTTCACCCACGCCTCCGACATCGCCGAGGCATTCCGGCTCGGGGCTGAGTCTCGGCTGTCGGGGGTGGCCCTGAACACGATCGCTCCCGAAACGACGACTATCAAGGAGCTGGCCGAGCGGGTGGTGCACCGCTACCCGACCGATCTCGTCTTCGGCCCCGCTCGACCAGGCGACGTACCACCAGCGCTGGTGTCGGCCGAGCGTATTCGACAGACGCTGGGTTGGAAGCCGAGAATGACGTTCGAGGCAGGTCTCGACAGGCTGATGGACAGCATGGAAAGCGACGGCTGAGCGCTCAAGCTGGGGAACGCGCCGTTCTCCTAAGTCCGAGAGCGACGGCGACCATACCGAGCGCGGCCACGGTCGCCGCCGCCCGAGGTGGGTCCAGCAACAGCACGGCGCTACCGACCAGCGCCACGACAGCCAGATGGGCCACCACCAGGCGGATAGCCACTCCCGTCACCGAGATACCGGCGGACACCATGACGTCGTAGAGATGCCGGCGATCACCGACGAACAGAGGGGCGCCGACTCGCATTCGGCGGATGATCGTGACGATGAGGTCGACCCCGAACATTCCCAGGAACCCGAGAGCGGCGACGCTGCCGTACCACCCACGCTCAGTTCCGACATCCCACAGGGCAATGGCGGTTACGGCCCCCACCAAGTAGGCACCGCCATCTCCCAGGAACACCTTGGCCGGATGTCGGTTGAACGGCAAGAAGCCCACCAGGGCAGCCGCCAGCAGCGCCGGAAGCAAGCGTGGGGCATCGGCGAGGGCGGCGACCGCCGCTATCATCGCCAGCCCGACTACGCCAGTTCCCCCTGCTAGACCGTCGATGCCGTCATAGAGATTGACGGCGTTGACAGCCACGAAGATGACCAGCGCTCCGGTCAGCGCGAGACCTACCCCCTGGGGCCACCAACGGGCCGAGACCAGAACGGCAGCCGCAACCTCCACGAGGATCCGCACAGTGGGCGAAAGCTGAAAGCGGTCGTCGATTACCCCTAGCAAGGTGAAAGCCACGAGACCGATCACCTCCGCGACCGGGACTGTCCCGGCGATGGTCAGGCCTGTGATCAGGCCCAACAGCAAACCGGGTCCGGCCAACGCAACCGCCGGCCTGGTGTGGACTTTGAGGATCTCGTTGTCGGGGCGGTCGACGAAACCGAGGCGCGGCCCCAGCGCCGGGAGGATCCCACACCATCCGGCCGTGATCACCGCGGCGGCTAGTGCGCCGACCATTCGAGGACCTCCGATTTCTCGCCGCGGTGCACCTCGATCTCCCCGGCGGGAACGAAGCCCATCCTCTGATAGGCGGTGATCGCTACACGGTTGGCGGAACCGACCACCACCCTGACCCGATCGGTGTCCAGCGCCTCGAGCAGCTGTGAGCCGAGACGCTGAGCAATGCCCCGGCCCCTTCGATCGGCCACCACCGCCATCGACAGCAACTCTGCTCCGGATGCACCATCCGTCCCCCCGTAGCGAAGGGACTCGATCGCCCGTCGAATGGCCAAGGGGCTCAGCAGGCGAAGACCGACAGCGGCCAGCGCCCGTAGTCCGTACCTGCGCAGGAATCTGCGGTAAAACGCCGCAGTTGACACGCTCCCCGCCACGAAACCCACCGGTCCGGTGTCGTCCTCCGCCACCAGGAGCACCCCTCCCGGGTCATCGGCCAGCACCCCGTATAGGAGGGCCAGAAACCTCGTCCCCAGCCTCGGCAGAAAGCCGCTGTCGATCGAAGCGGCGTGCAGCGTAGCCACGAAAACGGCGTCGGCGGAGGATGCTGGGCGGATGTCGACCGACGTAGGTCCGGTTCCGGCGAGAGTGGCGGCGAGACCCTCGAGTCCTTTCACACGGGCCAGACGTGTGTACGCCCTCATCACTGTGAGTACCACCCCTCGCTCATCAAATCGCTCAGCAGCCAGACGACGGGCCTCCCTAGACATCCTCTGCCTCTCGTCCGCCTCAACCAGCGACTTCAGCGCTTCCGCCAGTCGCGCAGGGTCACCCACCGGAACGAGAAGCCCGCTTCGTCCTGGCTCTACCACCTCACGGCAGCCGCGAATATCGGTTGCCACGATCGGCAAGCCCATCGCTGCCGCTTCCATCGCCGCCCGAGGGAATCCTTCCCGGTGGGAGGGCAACACGAAAACGTCCATGGCTGCGTAGAAGCGCTCGACGTCGGTCCGCATTCCCAGGAACCGGATGCCCCGACTCCGTGCCCTTTCGATGAGCCCGGGGGGTAGGGAATCGGCCTTCTCTGGATCATCCGGGCCGATGCAAACGAAGACAAACCCGTTCCCCACCATCGACGCTGCCTCGAACAGCTCCACATAACCCTTCTCCCGTACTAGCCGTCCCACCATGCCGACCAGGATCTCGTCGTCGTCCACCTCCAGCTCCCGACGCACATGGGCACGAGCGTCCTCGCCAACAGTCGATGGGTCGAAGCGTGTGAGGTCGACGCCGTTGCCGAGGTGGATGACCCGACCGGAGGGCGCTAGCCGGAGGCGCTGCATCAATTCAGCGTCCTCCCGACTCTGCACGAGCTCCAGGTCCGACAGTCGAGCGGCGACGGCTTCGAGGCCGTAGACGATCGCCCGCTTCATGAGAGGATCATCGGGGGTGGCGTAAAGACCGTGAACCGTGTTGACGACGATCGGGACGCGGGCCAGGCGTCCAACGATCCGGCCATACAGTCCCGGCTTGGGATTGTGGGTATGCAGGATCTGGGGGCGAAGGCGCCGCAAACCCCAATAGAGGTCCCAGGCGGCCCGCAGATCCTTGCCCAGGCTCCTGCCTCGGGTAGACGTGGCAAGGGCCAAATGCTCAATACCGAACTCGGTCAACTCCACTACCCATGGACCCGGTGCCGAGATGCCCACCGAACGGACCCCCACCTTCAGCGCCGCGCGCAATTGGGGGAGGAGCAGGTAGCGCAGACTGAGGTCGACGGTGGCGAGGTGAGCGATGGTCGGCTTCGACTCGGTCATCGATATGTGGCCCTGCGCAGCACCATCTCGTAGTCATCGACGCTGCTCTCGAGGCGGAAATGCTCCCTTGCGCGGTTGCGAGCGGCTTTGCCCATCTTCAGCCGCAGCTCACGATCCTCGATCAGCCGCACCACGGCCGCAACGAACCCGTCGACCTCCCCGGGTGGCACGAGGAAACCGGTGACGCCGTCTATTACCACCTCACCCACGCCGCCGACCTCGGCCGCTACCACCGGCAGCCCCGAAGCTGACGCCTCTACCGCCACTCCGGGAAGGCCTTCAGTGAGCGAGGGCAGCAACAGTACGTCGGCCCACTCCATGTGGGGAACCAGGTCGGGGACGGATCCGATGACTTCCACCGAGTTCCCGGCGGCCGCCTCCACCCGGGCACGGAGGGGGCCGTCGCCGGCCAGGCGCAGTGCTACGTTGCTGTCGAGCCTCGCCGCGACTTCGACTGCCAGTAGCGGGGCCTTCTCGAAGGAGAGATTGCCGGCGTACAGGACACGCAATGGACCCGAGCGTTCCGGACGCTCCGGCAGCTCAAACCATCGCTCGTCAACGCCGGGATGAACCACGGTGATTTTCTCGGGAGGCAGGCCAAGCTCATCGGTGAGGGAGCGACCCGTCGCCTCGGACACCGCGATCACATGGTCGCAAGCCTTGATCAGAACTCGTTGCAGTCGGCGATGCAGTCTGCCGCGCAGCCAGAACCCGGGCTCACCGATCGATCCGTATATGAGCCGGGGACGAGACCTGCTGAGTAGCGCGGCCACCACCGCGTACCGCAGTGTGGCGCCTCCGTTGGCGAGCACCACCGCCGGGCGTTTGACACGGAAACGGCGCCGCAAGCCGGCCACGACCGCTGGCCGTAACCCGCGCAGCCTCACGCCGTCACCGATTATGGGAGTAGTGTCCACCGCCGGCCGCTCGCCACCGTGGAGCGAGACCAGTGAGACGTCCCAGCCTCTCATCAGTAGCTGATCGGAAAGGGCGCGTCCGAATACCTCGGCCCCGCGACGAGCATTGGAGGTGACGAGGATATCGAGCGTACTGGACGCAGTCTGTGACGAGGTCTGCACACGTCTGCGCCATCCCGGAAATGCGAACGGCGCCTTGACCAGGAGCTGGCGCCTCTGGGCCGCCCGGTCGTGTACCAAGGTGAGGGCCAGGTTGAGGGGGTGGACCCGGTGACCGGCGAAACGAACCAGATCGACGCGTTTCAGGTACGTCTCCGCCACCCCCTCGATCATGTTCCCTCGCCTCATCCTGTCGAGGAATCGGTCGGGTACAGCGGCATCGGTCGCCCGGGCAGCGATGAGCCAGGCCAGGTAGTTGAAGCTGGCCAGTTCGTACGTGAGAGCGAAGTCAGCCAATCCGTCCCAGTCGACACCTCGGGCCGCCAGCTCCCTCAAGTCACGGTAGAGAATCAAGCGGAAGCGGTGGTCCAACAATGCATGGAGGCAGAGGAAACTGACGACGGTCGGATCGGGCAGGACCCATATCGGACCGATCGGGTGGTCGGAATGAAATCGAGCGGACTCCCACGACTCCGACATGGCGGCGCCGGCACTTCCGGCGAGCTGGTGGAAACTGAACAAGTCCCAGTGGAGATCGACGGTGAACTGGACCCCTGAAGGGTCCCTGACGACGATGTCACGCTTGTCGGCGGCGGGAACCTTGGCAGGAATGGCGCCGATCGCCTCGTACCCGGCGAGGAGCTCTAGCGCCAGCTGCAGATCGGAGCGGGGAACCACCAGGTCGACGTCGGTGTAGGTGCGCACCGATGGATCCTGATACACCCGCGCCAACAGCGGGCCTTTGACCACCGAGACCCTCACGCCGCCGTCCGCCATCATCGCGAGGATCGACCTGAGGTGGCTGTCGATGCAGGCATGTCTGGCAGCCATACGTGCCACCACCGCCGACATGTAGCGACCTCGAGCAGTAGCTGGATCCAGAGCCCGTGCGGCGGTCACGGCCAGGCCGTGGCGGTAGGCGAGATGGTTGGCTTCGGGCGAGTTCAGGAGATCGCGATCCCCGGGGCGTCCTGCAGCCATGGCCGCAATCGCGCGGCCGGATGCATCGCTTATGTACCAGTCGGATCCACTCACACCGCTCTCCCGGAAACGCCGTAGAGTGTATCGGCGATGGCAGGGAGTGCCGATCGTATCCAAGTCGACATCCGCGGCGACGTATCGAAAGCCGTGAAGATCAGGACTGCTCTCGCCGCGATCCCCACGATCAAGACCGAGTCCGGGACCGAGGTAGAGGTCGTCGTGCTCTCCGAGTCAGCCGTCGCTGTGGACGAGCATCCTCTGGTCGTACTCGGACCCGACGATGAGGAGGCGATGCTGACTGCGATCGAGGAGGGGGCGATGGGTTATGTTCTCACGTCGGCGACCATCGAGGACATCGAAGCGGCGCTGGAGACTGTCGCCGGTGGAGTCGCGGTCATCCCCCCGATGATGCTGGGGTCTCTGCTTCGACACACGGTCCGACGCCGTCGCGCCGCGGATGAGGTGAGCAGACGCCTGGCTGTACTGACCGACCGGGAGCGGGAAGTGCTGGAAGAGCTCGCTCTGGGAAAGCAGCGACGTGACATAGCCCACCGGCTCTTCATCAGTCCCGAAACGGTGCGTACCCATATCCAAAGGGCGATGTCGAAACTGGGTGTCCATTCCCAGAATGAATTGATGGCCCTGCTCGCCCCCCGAGACCAAGGAAACCCATGACGGCCCAACTGCCCCGGAGGCGAACCGATCTCACCGTCCAGATTACCTCGGAGGAGGCCCATCTCACCGATCTCGCAACCGGGAAGACACATGTCCTGAATGCCTCCGCCTATGCGATCTGGGAACTGTGCGATGGGCAAACCGAGCCGGTAACGATGGCCGAGGCTGTGGCTGAAGTGACCGACATCGACGTCGACCAGGCCCAACAGCAGATCCGAGACACCATCGAGGTTCTGCGCGAGAAGGGCCTGGTCGATTGACCAGGTCCTTCTCGCGCTCGATACCTTGAGTGTCAGATCACGGGCAGCACTTGAGGAGGAACTCGAAGTGCGAGATGCCCTTGCCGTTGGCGCAGAGGGACACAGTGAAACTCGTCGCTCCTGGATCCACTGCCTGCACCTCGCAGTTGCGACCGCACTTCACGGCGATCGCCGATCGACCGGTGAGCTCGTCGGGTGTTCCCGACTCGGCGCTATCGGCAACGCTGCATCCGGGAGGAAGCGTCACGGTCAACCCCGTCTCGGCGGTGCCACTGACTGTGGCCTCGCCGATGTTGGCCGGCAGGCCGTTGACGGCGTCGTCGGGACAGATGAAGCAGTTCCCCTTCGCCTTGGCGCTTCCTAGGGCAACCCATCGACCTTCGTCCACCTCGTACTTGACACAGTAGACGACGCATTTGCCGCTGGGCTCCGCCGCAAAGGCGCGACCCATCCCGAATGTCTGCACTACCGGCGTCATCCACAGGACGGCTCCGCCGAGCTTGACCCCCCTACCGAGCAGTTCACGCCTAGAGATGCCTTCGCTGGCGTGCTGGCTGGTGTTCTTGGTCACGTCAACCATCCTCTCAGGCGCTGGGGTCGGGACAGGGAGCGAAGGTAACCACGGAGCCCTGGTCGCCATCGATTACCTCACAGATCTGGGCACATTTGTTCACGCTCCAGATGACAGTGCACCCCCGACCACTGAAGTCGAACGTGTACTTGAAAAGGTCGTTACCCAAGGGTGTCGTGGACGGCTCCGGTAGTGGAAGGATCTCGGACAGCGGACTGTAAGGATGCTCCGGCCAGGTCTGGTTGGGCTGATCCGAACCGCAGGGAAGCGCTCCGTTCTCGCTCCAGCCTTCACCCACGTCGTACTTAGCCTGGTAGAACTTCTCGCCGCACTGCAGGACGACCGCTATGTACGAGATTGCGAAACTGGTGGCAGCAGCGAATGCCGGTGCCATCCGGATCGTCTGTACGGTAGGGATCGACCAGGCCAGAGCGCCTCCCAACGCCGCTCCCTTGCGGAGCAGCTCACGACGCGTCAGGCCGAGATCGCCCACTTCTGTCGGTGTTTCTTCCGACATGCAAATGCCTCCTAGCCTCTATTGGGGAATCCGAACCGAAGCCTGCGGAACTCGCAGCCTTCTCAGACCCTCGTCACGAGACTACGATGCCTGCCACGGAAAGTGAATACGCAGATCTGCGTATTCACAGGGGCTGAACTAGGGAGGCTGAAGGTGAGCAAGGAGGGAGTCTGGGCGCGGCATCCACGGGTCCTCGAGACGGAGATGGGCAACGACATCAGCCTGTACGACCCGGTGGCGGAGCGGGTGACCGTCCTCAACACCACCGCCAGTGATATCTGGCGGCTCCTCGACGGCGGCACGTCGGTATCCGAAGTAACGGACCTGTTGTCGCAGGCGTATGAGGTGGACCGATCTCGCATCCTCATCGATGTCCAGAGCACCGTCGAGAGGCTCGCGGAGGAAGAGTTGGTGATCAGGGAACAATGAGATTCCATCGCCATCCTGGCTGACGGGAGGACCTGACGGGCCACGTGTGGGCCTCGGACCTCGGCTTCGAAATCCTGGGTCGTCGGATCCGACTCCAGTCCCAGGAGCAGACGGTCGCGTCCGAGATGGCACGCCTGTGGGAGCATTGGCGGCGGGACAGCTCCGCTGCTCGACTGCGTGACACCTTCTCTGTCGCCGACGACGAAGGTCTCCGGCTCTTCCGGGACTGCGCACGGCTGATAAGCACCCAGAGCGTCGCCCAAGTGGTGCTTCGCCTCTTGATGGAGGCCAACCGCCACGTGCTCACGCAATTCGGCGGTTTCGCCGCCCACGCCGCAGTGGTCGCAGGATCACAGAGAGTGACGGCCGTCCTGGGTGAATCGGGCGTAGGCAAGACGACCCTCGCCGCCGCGGCGGTCCTCGCCGGTCTCGCCTACGGATCTGACGAGGCGCTGTGCGTCGACCGGGAGTCGGGCAAGGTGCTGGCATACCCGCGCCCGCTGGGATTGTCACCCCAGAGCCAGCGGCTCCTGAAGGTGGAGCCTGCCGACATCTACGTCGATGCCGACGAGGCACCGATCCTGCCGGGCGAGCTCGGTGGCGAGGCGATGAACGGAGGCGGCCGCCTGACAGACATAGTCATACCCGAGCGCACCCCCGACACGAGCCCCCACTTCGAGGCGTTGTCACCGGCAGACGGGGCCGCCGCCCTGCTCTCCAACTCGTTCAACCACTATCGAGACCCCCAAGGCTCGTATCTGCTCACGGCCAAACTCGCCGCCGAGGCCCGCATCTGGCGGTTCACCTACTCGGAGGCGCTGGCCTCGGGGCAGGCGCTGGCCGAGCACCTCCACTCCGAGCCATGAGCGTGATCGTTCGCTCTATGGAGGAGCGCGACCTTCCAACCGTTCTCGAGGTCCTCCGCCGCGCCCTCGGCGAGCCGCCCGGGCTGGAACGCACCGAGGAGCTGTGGCGATGGAAACACATCGACAATCCTTTCGGTCGATCGTTGGTACTGCTTGCCGAGGTGGGCGAACGGGTGGCGGGGGTGAGGGCGTTCATGCGGTGGGAATTGGTCACCCCGGAAGGGACGCTGATTCGGTGTGTGCGGGCCGTCGACACTGCCACCGACCCCGATTTCCACCGCCGGGGCATCTTCCGGACCCTCACCGAAGCGGCCGTCGAGAAAGCAGAGTCCGAGGGAGTCGACCTGATCTTCAACACCCCCAACCCCTCCTCCGGCGCCGGCTACCTGCAGATGGGCTGGTCCGAGGTGGGCCCGATCGGGATCGTCGCTCGCCCTTCGCTGCGTCTCCTGACGCCGCCCGTGGCCGAGGACGCCACCCTGGTCGATGCTCCGGCCGGGGCACCATCCGACCCGGTTCCCGATCGGGCTCCGCGGGGACTGCGAACGCCGCGTACGTCCGAGTATCTGACCTGGCGGTATGGACGGCATCCCGGTGCCCGCTACCGCACGGTGTCCCACGGTGACTCGGCCACGGTGGTTCGTGAGAACCGCCGCCGGGGAAGAGCGGAGGTGGTGGTCAGTGACCTGCTCGGTCCCTCCCCGCTCGGATCGCTCCGCCGCGCCGCCCGACTCTCCCGGGCTGCCTACATGGTCGGCAGTTTCCCCCCGGGCAGCCCCGAGCGGCGGGTGGCGGTGGCGGCGGGCATGATCCCCGTTCCCCGGGTGCGGGCGCTGACCCTGTTCGCCCGTCCTCTCGGTGAGATCCCGGGCGTGCTGTCGCTCGCCTCGTGGGATGTGACCTTCGGCGACCTGGAACTACTGTGACACGCCTCTTGCAAGGAGCCGAATGACCCCCCTCCGGTCCCACTCCAAGCCTGCCGTTCTCGGCGGCGAGCCACTGTTCCCGTCGCCGCTCCCCTTCGCCCGCCCCTCGGTGGAGGAGCCGGAGAAGGTCCTCGACCTCATCCGGGGGGCCCTCGAGTCGGGGATGCTCACCAACGGCCCGATCGTGGAGCAGCTCGAGGAGCGTGTAGCCGAGGCCTTCGGTGTCCGGAACTGCGTGGCGGTCTCTTCGTGCACGACGGGTCTCATGCTGGTGGTGCAAGCGGTTGGCGGTGAGGGTCCGGTCGGTCTGCCTTCGTTCACCTTCTCCGCCACCGCCCACGCCGTCGCCTGGAACAACCGGCCGATCCGGTTCCTCGACTGCGACCCCCGGACCTGGCTGATGCGGCCCGGCGACGTTCCCGACGACGTGGCGACGGTGATGGCCACACACGTGTCGGGTGTCCCCTGCGATGTTCGGGGACTGGAGGAGCGATGCCGCCAGATCGGGGCCGAGCTGATCTTCGACGCCGCCCACGGAGCCGGCAGCACCGTCACCGTCGACGCCGGGCCGGTGCCGTTGGGGCGCTTCGGTCGGGCGGAGGTATTCAGCCTCACTCCCACCAAGGTCCTGAGCGGCGCCGAGGGAGGCCTTGTCACCACCGACGACGACGACCTCGCCTCTCGCATCCGGATCGCCCGCGACTACGGCAACCCCGGCGACTACGACACCCGGTTCGCCGGACTCAACGGCCGGCTCTCCGAGCTCCACGCCGCCCTCGTGCTGGTCGCCCTCGGCCATCTCGACGATCGGGTGGCACGGCGGACCGCCATCGCCGATCGCTACCGGCAGCGGCTGGGGGAGATCCCGGGCATCGGCTGGCAGGCAGTACCGGAGGGAAGTCGAAGCTCCTTCAAGGACTTCATCATCACGATCGACGCCGGGGCCTTCGGGGTGGAGCGCGACCTGGTGGCGCCCGCCCTCCACGCCGAGGGTGTGCCCACCCGCCCCTATTACGCCCCTCCCGTCCATCGCCAGCAGGCCTACGCTCACGTCGAGTCCGCCCCGCTCCCGGTCACCGAGCAACTGGCAGAACGGGTGATGGCCCTCCCCATATGGTCGGAGATGACGACCGACCAGGCAGACGGCGTCTGCGACGCCCTGGAGCGAATCCACTGCCACGGCGCCGCGTTGGGCGGTCGTCGATAGCCATATCGGTTATCGGTCATCGGTCATCGGCACGCGAGCGACCCTCAGCGGGCTCCGATCGAGACGGGCACGGTACGCCCCACCGCTCCCGTCGCCTCCTTGGCGTGGTAGCTGGAACGGACCAGCGGGCCCGATTCGACGTGGGGCAGCCCGATCGACTCTCCGAAGGCCCGGTAGCGTTCGAACTCGTCGGGATGGACGTAGCGGTCAATCGGTCGGTGACGGGCGGTGGGCCGCAGATACTGGCCGATGGTGATGATGTCGACACCGACGGCCCGCAGGTCGGCCAGCGCCCCCAGCACCTCCGCCTCTGACTCCCCCATCCCCACGATCAGACCCGACTTGGTGAGGCCTTCCCGGTTGAGCTGTTTGGCGCGCCACAACAGGGCCAGCGAGCGTCCGTAGCTGGCAGAGGTGCGGATGTCTCGCTGGAGGCGCAGGACGGTCTCGGTGTTGTGGTTGAGGACGTCGGGACGAACCTCCATCAGTGTCCGGAGGGCCTCGTGATCCCCTTTGAAGTCGGGGATCAGCACCTCGATGTCGGTCCCGGGTGAGCGCCGGCGGGTCTCGACGATGGTTTGGGCGAATATCCCCGCCCCTCCGTCGGAGAGGTCGTCACGGTTCACGCTGGTGATCACAGCATGGGACAGTCCCAT
>CAZTXD010000019.1:5345-7317 GCA_964617995.1 uncultured Acidimicrobiaceae bacterium | reverse complement strand
ACCTTCATCCATTCCGGCCGGGGCGGCTCGCCGGGCAACCGGCCGTTGATGAGGATCGGCTCGGCTTGACGCTGCTGCGGCGAGAACGTTCCCGACGCCAGCAGGCGATCGACCTCGTGATCGGGACGGCTGCGGGCCTGTCGGCGGGTGAAGGCAGCGAGCTGGACCTCGAGTTCCGCGTATCCGAACTCCGCCGCGAACGCGGGGACGACGGCCTCCACCGCCTCCTCCAGAGTCACCCGCCGTCCCGTCAGCTCCGACAAGGTCGTCACCGGCCTGTCGGCGATGCCGCAGGGGTTCATCATCGAGAAGAAGCCCATGTCGGGGTCGAGGTTGAGGGCGAAGCCGTGCATCGTGACCCGGCGGGACACCCGCACCCCGATGGCCGCCACCTTTCCTCGCTCGGTCCATACCCCGGTTCTGCCCTCCTCGGCCCATCCCTCGACTCCGAACGTCGACAGTGCCGTGATCAGGGCCCGCTCGAGGGACCGCACGTAGGGCACGATCCGTTTGGGGTCGTCGAGGCCCACGATGGGATATCCGACGAGCTGACCGGGCCCATGGAACGTGATGTCGCCGCCCCGGTCCACATCGAAGACCTCCGCCCCGGCCGCAGCCACCGCCTCGCGATCGGCCAGCAGGTTGGCCGGATCCCCGTTCCGTCCGATCGTGAACACCGGAGGATGCTCCACCAGCAGCAGATAGTCGTCGGCGGTGCGGCCGCGGGCCCGCCCTTCGTGGAAGCCACGCTGGAGATCCCAGGCCTCGGAGTAGGGCAGCCGCCCCAGCCAGCGGACACGGAATCGAGGTGGAGCGGTCACGACCACAGGCTATCGGCGTCTGCCATGTATCAGGTCAGCTCCTGCTCCCAGTCCCACGTCTCGATGTTCTGCTTGATTCGCTGCAGGAACAGCACCGCCGTCGAGCCGTCGAAGGCCCGATGGTCCCAGGTCAACCCCAGGTATCCGATGTGACGGATGGCGATCATGTCCTCGCCGGCTGGGCCGGTGACCACCGCCGCCCGCTTGGTGATCGTGTCGGTAGAGAGGATCCCGGTGTTGGGCACGTTGATGATCGGGGCGGACATGAACGAGCCGAATGGGCCCGGATTGGTGATCGTGAACGTCGCCCCGGTGACGTCGTTGGGCTCCAGCTTGCCGGACCGGGCCTTGCGGGCCAGCTCCGAGATGCGCCGGGCCAGGCCGACAAGGCGCAGCCCGTCGGCGTCGCGGATCCCGGCCACGATCAGGCCTTTCTGGTCCAGGTCCACGGCGATGCCCAGGTTGACGGACCGGTGCATAATCGCCTTGCGCTCTTCCAAGAAGAACGACGAGTTCACCACCGGGAACTCCTTGAGGGCGTCGATCGTGGCCCGGGCTATGAACGGCAGATATGTGAGCGAAAATCCCTCCTCGCCCTTGAAGTCCTGGCGATGGGCCTGACGCACTCGCTCCACCCGCTCGAAGTCGACCTCGACGGAGGTCCACACGTGGGCGGCGGTCTTCTTCGACATGATCATGTTCTCGGCGATACGCACCCGCAACCGATCGAGCGTCACCTCCTCGTCTCCCTCCCCGGCGGGAGCGGGGGCCGGCGGTGCGGTGGGGGCCGGTTCGGGCGGGGCGGCGACCGGCTCGGGGGCGGGCGCCGGAGCCTCGGCGGCGGGGGCCTCCGCAGCCGGGGCGGGCCCGGCGGCGGCCGACTCGAGGTGGGCCTCGACGTCGCGGCGGGTGATGCGGCCCCCCTGGCCGGTTCCCTCTACCTGGGACAGATCGAGCTCGTGCTCGCGGGCGAGCTTGCGAACCACCGGCGACAGCAGCCGCGGCTCGGCGCCGTCGGAAGGCGCTCCGTCCCCGGCCGCAGCCCGTTCCGGCTCGGCCGGCGCCTCGGCTTGCGGCTGGGGCGCCGCTTCCGGCTGCGGTTCGGGTTGCGGCTCCGGTTCGGGTTGCGGCTCCGGTTCGGGTTGCGGCTC
>CAZTXD010000019.1:2318-5245 GCA_964617995.1 uncultured Acidimicrobiaceae bacterium | reverse complement strand
CGGTTCGGGTTGCGGCTCCGGTTCGGGTTGCGGCTCCGGTTCGGGTTGCGGCTCTGGCTCGGCCGGAGCCTCCTCCGCCGCCGGCTCGGGCTCCGCTTCGGTGGCCGGCTCCGCCGCGGGGGCGTCCCCGGGAGCCTCGTCCCCTTCGCCTATGACGACCAGTTCCGTTCCGACCTCGACCGTCTCTCCCTCCTCCACCAGGATCTCGAGGACCACTCCTGAGGTCGGTGACGGCACCTCTGTGTCGACCTTGTCGGTCGAGATCTCCACCAGCACCTCGTCCTCGGCGATCGTGTCGCCGACAGCCTTGGCCCACCGGAGGATGGTTCCCTCGGTGACGGTCTCCCCTAGCTGGGGCATGGTTACTCGCGTTGCCATCTGGTTTCCTCTCTCAATGCAGGCTGTGTCCTGCCGACGCCAGCAGTGTCTCGCCGACCGCCTCCGACAGCGTGGGGTGGGCGTGTATGAAGGCCGCCGCCTCCGCCGGCAGAGCCTCCCATCCCACTGCGTACATCAGCTCATGGATCATCTCGCCGGCGTAGGGGCCGACGATCGACGCCCCCACGATGGGGCCGTCCTTCTCCACGACCACCTTCACCGTTCCCTGGGTCTGGCCGATGATTATCGCCCGCCCGACACCCCCGAAGCCGTGGGAGTGGGTCTCCACCTCCAGGCCCGCTTCCTCCGCTTGGGCCTCGTTGTACCCGACCTCGGCCACCTCCGGATGCGTGTAGGTGACCCGGGGAATCGCCCGGTAGTCGACGGGAGCCGAGTGGCCGGTCGCGATGTGTGTGACTGCGGCGATTCCCTCGGCGAAACCGACGTGGGCCAACTGGGGCGTGCCGGCCACCACGTCGCCGACGGCGTACAGCCCGGGGTCGGCGGTCTGCATGGTGGAACGATCGACGACGACGAAGCCGTGGTCGACCTCGGCCTTGGTGGATTCGAGTCCCACGTCGTCGGTGTTGGGCCCGCGGCCCACCGCCACCAGCACTACATCGACCTCCACCGACTCACCCCCGAACGGCACCACGACGGAGGAGGCGCCGATCTTGGCCGGGTCGACTCCCACACCTATGTGGAACCTGACGCCTCGGTTCGTCAGCTGGCGTTGGAGCTGACGGGCGATCCTGTTGTCGGTCCCCGGCAGTATCTGGTCCATCACCTCGAAGACGTGCACCTCGGAGCCGAGATCCGCCAGCATCGAGGCGAACTCGCATCCGATCACGCCCCCGCCGATGATCGCCACCCGCTCGGGGCGGCGGGGCCAGTCCAGGGCGTGATCGGAGGTCACGATCCGCTCCCCGTCGATCTCGTATCCGGGGATGGTGCGGGAGTGTGACCCGGCGGCGAAGATCACGTTTCGGCCCTCCACCACCTGTTGCCCCTCGTCGGTGTCGACGACCACCTTGTTGGGCCCGTCCAGTCGCCCGTAGCCCATCTTCACGTCGACCTTGCGCTTGTCGAGCAGGCCCTCCAGGCCCCTCACCAGACCCTCGACGCTCCTGTCCTTGCGGGCCAGGGCTGCTTCCCAGTCCATCTCCGGCTCGGAGGAGATGACGCCGTAGTCGGAGGCGTGCTTCACCGTCGAAAACACCTCGGCGATCTGGAGCCACTGCTTGGCTGGGATGCAACCCCGCAGCAGGCACGTCCCTCCCACCCTGCTCTTCTCGACCAGAGCGACGTCCAACCCGAAGTTGTGGGCGTAGAGGGCGGCGGCGTAACCACCGGGGCCGCCGCCCAGGATGACGATGTCATGCACGGTTCATGCCTTTCCGGACGCTGACCCGGAGCCTAGTGGGGGTAACGTTGGTCCGGTGAGGGGTCATGTCCCCGCCGGTGACACCGGACGCGGCGATCGCAGAGAGCCTCCGCAGGCCCCGTGTTCGTTGGCTCTCCGATGATCTAACGTCGCGGATCGTGAGAGCGGACGATCGTGATCAATGAAACCGACTCCGTTCCCCGGCAGTCTCTCATGGTCGTGGGGCGGCGCATGTCCTACGCCGCGACGGGGAACGGTCCCCCCGTCGTGTTCGTCCACGGCAACGCCACCTACTCCTACACGTGGCGCAACATCCTCCCCTACATCGGGTTCCGGCATCGTTGCCTGGCGCCCGACCTCCCCGGAATGGGCGAGAGCGAGAGGGAGAGCCCCTCGGGAGTCGGTTCCTACGGGTTCGAGGACCAGGTAACCGCCCTGGACCTGTTCATACGCACCGTCGAACCACGACGTCGGGTCGTTCTCGTCACCCATGAGATGGGCAGTGCCCTCTCGATTCAGTTCGCCCGCAAGAACCGCCAGGCGGTGGCGGGTCTCGTCCTCATCGAAGGAGCGTTCCGGGCGAGCAACGACTCCCTCTTCGATGCCGACATCTCCGAGTTCCTCCACCAGGTCAGGGGGGAACCCGGCGAGGGCATGGTCATCGAGAAGAACCTCATAGTCGAGACCTACCTTCCCCGGCTGGTCGGTCGCACCCTCACCCCCACAGAGATGGACAACTACCGGGCACCCTACGTGAAGCCGGGCGAATCGCGGCGGGCGATGCTGTCGATGATCCGCCAGCTCCCGCTCCGGTCGTCGCCGGGGCCGGTCGACGACATCATCGACCAGACCCGCATCTGGTGTGCGCAGTCGCGCACCCCCAAGCTCGTGATCGGAGGCAACCCCGGGTTCCTGGTGACTCCCTCGGTGCTGGGAACCGCCGCCCGGTGGTCCAACACGAGCGTGGCGTCAGTGCGCGGATCGCACTTCCTGATGGAGGACTCCCCCGCTCGCCTCACCGCGCTCATCCTCGACTGGCTGGCGGAGATCCGCCACAGCCGCTGACCCACCGCCCTCCCGTTTTCGCGGCACGAAAGGCCCCGGTAGCGCGCCGGGGATGCGCGCAAACCGGCGGTGTGGCGGGGGGGGGGGAGGGGCGGGCGGG
>CAZTXD010000019.1:0-2308 GCA_964617995.1 uncultured Acidimicrobiaceae bacterium | reverse complement strand
TGTTCGTGGGCTCTCCGCTGCTCTACCGCCGCGGCCCGGGCGTGCGGCCGATGGTGATCAATCAACCCGACTCCGTTCCCCGGCAGTCTCTCATGGTCGCGTGGCGGGTGGGATCAGCGGAGAGGCCGGAACCCCCGGTTGGCCGCCTCGGCTTCCGTGTCGGGAGCGAATGTCTGCAACAGGTTCTTGCGGTTCAGGGCGTCCGTCTCCACCCTCCGCTCCAGCAGCCGCAACTGCTCATCGTCGTCGCAGTCGTAGACGACCATCGTGTCCCGGGCCCCGACGAAGCGATAGTCCTCGAACCGGGCGAGCCGCCCCACGTCAATCGTCGTCCCGGCTGCGACCGGTGCGGGTGTCGACCTCTTCGGAGCACATCGGGCACACCGCCACCTCGATATCCCCCACGATGAAGCTGTAGCCGCAGGAGGGACACTCGATCTTGGGTGAAGGTTGATCCGGGGGCGGAGGCGGTGGCGGGGTGGCCAGGCCGTCGTCGGGCCCACCGGTGGGCGGCATCGATCCCGGAGGAGGCGCTCCCCCCGGCGCCGAGTTCCCCGGTCGGCCGCGAACCATGTTCACGGAGCCGCAGACCGGACACGAGAAACGACCCTCACCGGGAACGTCGAACTGGTTTCGGCAGGCGCCACATCTGACGATCACGCCTCTTCGCCTCCTTCATCGCTGTCATCGCCATCCACGGTCTCACCGACCGCACCGATCGACTGGAGGTACTCGGCTTCGAAGCCGAGTACCTCGCCGACATCGTCCCGATCGTAAATCGCTCGGTTGACTTCGGCGATCTGAGCGACGATGTAGTCGATCGAGGCATCCGATCCCCCGGCGACGGTCTCCACCGGGTTGCGGCGCGACTTCTGGGCCAGGCCCTGGAGGTAATAGACCTCCCACTCGATGATACGCCGCACCCCCGTCGTTCCCAGGCGACTGCGGGTGTCGGGGGGGAGGCGGGAGACGATGAACCTCACCGCGTCCTCGACCACATAGGTGGGTTCGGTCCGGTCGGGACGCCGGCGTGCCTCCTGCCAAACCAACAGGCCCACCACGATGCAGAGCAGAGCGAACAGGAGCGCCGCCAGGGCGACCGCCCCCTGCTGGGTCATCAGAGGTCGAGCTGCCCGGCGAGCCGGCTGCGATGGTGGGCGCCGTCGCCGAACAGGAGCTGGGAACTCTTGGCCCGCTTGAGGTAGAGGTGCGCCGTGTGCTCCCAGGTGAAGCCGATCCCACCGTGGATCTGGATGGTGTCAGCGGCCGCCTGGAAGTAGGCGTCCGAGCAGTAGGACTTGGCGAGGGACACCGCCACCGGAACCTCATCGAGATCGTGGTCGATCGCCCAGGCGAGGTGATATGCGGCCGAACGGGCCGACTCGACCGCAACGAGCATGTCGGCGCACATGTGCTTGATGGCCTGGAACGAGCCGATGGGACGTCCGAACTGGTGGCGCTCCTTGGCGTAGGCAACCGACATGTCCAGGCATGCCTGCGTACCGCCTGCCTGTTCCATCGCCAGCGCAGCCACCGCCCGCCACTTCATCCCCTCGACCGCCTTCTCAACCTCCGCGCCGTCGCCGCTGCCGAGAGGGACGCCACGGGCGGAATCGAGGTCTATCCGGGCCTGAGGTCTGGTCAGGTCCATCACGTCGAGACGCCGGCGCGCCACCCCTCCGGCGTCACCGTCGACGACGAACACGGCCGGGCCCTGCTCGCCGGAGGCGATGACCAACAATGGGTCGGCGGTGTGGCCGTCGAGGACGAACCGGGCGGAACCCGACAGCTCCCATTCTCCGTTCCGCCCCCCGGCTCTGATCCCGGTCGAGCCGGAGGTGCCGGAGACGACCGTGGGACGGACGTCTCCCGCGGCGATGCCGGGCAGCAATGCCGACTTCTGGTCGTCGCTCCCCAGCGCCTCCACCAGGTACGCCGCCATCACCACCGCCGACAGGAACGGGGACGGGAAGAGACCGCGCCCCATCTCTTCGCACAGGATCGCCAGCTCCCCGAACCCGTACCCGGCACCGCCGTACTGCTCGGGAATGGCCATCCCCAGCCATCCCAGCTCCCCCATCTCCTTCCACAGCTCGGGGTCGTAGCCCTCATCGGTCTCCATGATGAGACGCACCTCGTCGATCGAGGCCCTTTCGTCCAGCCAGCGGCGCACGTAGCGGCGGAGCTCCTCTTGGTCCTCGGTGAAGGAAGCGCTCATGAGACGTTGACGCTACCGGATGCCCGGATCCATAGCGTTTTCGCGCATCGAATGCGCGCTATAGCGCGCATTCGATGCGCGAAAACGGGA
>CAZTXD010000018.1:0-37416 GCA_964617995.1 uncultured Acidimicrobiaceae bacterium | reverse complement strand
TTCTCTGGACGTGGGGGAACGGCCCATTGCTTCTTCGGACCTCCACGTACGGTTTCCGACCCTCCATAACCAAGGAAAGGGGAGACCGTTCCCCGTCGTCCAAGGAAGCGACTGTTGAACGGCGCTCCCGGCAGGACTCGAACCTGCGCACCCGGTTCCGGAGACCGGTGCTCTATCCCCTGAGCTACGGGAGCCGTGTGAGAGGGCCAGTCTACCGATGGCCGGTTCGGTCCCCGCAAGGGGCTGACTAGCGTTCCCGGGGTCATGAGCGTCCGAATCGGAATCCTCGGTGGCGGTGTCGTCGGCGGAAGCCTGGCCCACAAGCTGCTGGCAGATCGCCAGGCGATCGGCACCAAGACCGGCCTCGACCTGGAGCTGGCCCGGGTGGCGGTGCGAGACCTCGACCGGACCCGCCAGTTCCCCGCCGAGTACGCCACCGATCGGCCGGAGGAAGTCGTATCCGATCCCGACGTCGACCTGGTGGTCGAGCTGATGGGAGGCATGGAGCCCGCCCGATCCCTGGTGTTGTCGGCCCTGGAAGCCGGCAAGCCCGTCGTCACCGCCAACAAGCAGCTCGTGGCCACCGACGGCCCGAGGCTCTTCGAGGAGGCCGCAGCCCGCGGCGTTTCGCTGCTGTTCGAGGCGGCAGTGGGTGGAGGCATCCCCATCATCCGCCCGCTGTCGGAGTCCCTCGCCGGTGAGCGGATCACGACGGTCATGGGCATCGTCAACGGCACCACCAACTTCATCCTCAGCCAGATGAGCGACGAGGAACGCTCCTATCCCGAGGTGCTCGCCGAGGCCCAGCGCCTCGGCTTCGCCGAAGCGGACCCGACGGCGGACGTGTCGGGGGCCGACGCCGCCGCCAAGGCCGTGATCCTCGCCGGTCTCGCCTTCGGGGTCTGGGTGGACCTCGACCGGGTCCACACCGAAGGGATCGAGGGCATCGACCCAGTCGACATCGCCTTCGCAGCCCGGCTCGGCTACACGGTGAAGCTGCTGGGCATCGCCGAGTCGTCCCCCGAAGGGATCAGCGTGCGGGTCCATCCCTCGCTGGTGCCCTCCACCCACCCGCTTGCCGCGATACGGGGGGCCCAGAACGCGGTGTTCGTTTCGGGGCCGGCGCTGGGCGAACTGCTGTTCTCGGGACCCGGGGCCGGCGGTGATCCCACTGCAACGGCCGTGCTGGGGGATGTCGTGACCGCGGCCCGCGAGCTGCTCGCCGACGCTCCCGTGGCTCCCCGTGTCCGCATCGGTGCCGGAGCCGTCGCCGACTTCGGGCTCGTCGACACCAGCCAGTACCTGCGTCTGGAAGTGGAGGACGCCCCCGGTGTCCTCGCCGCCATCGCCGGCTCCTTCGGAGAGGCGGGCGTGTCGCTGCGCTCGGTGTGGCAGGAAGGGCGCGGCGACGACGCCACGTTGCTGCTGATCACCCATGCCGCTCCCGAGGCGGCTCACAGCAAGGCGCTGCACCGACTCGCCGACCTCGACCCGGTCCGTCAGGTCGCGGCGGTGATACGGGTCGCCGGCGAAGCCTGATGCTCTACCGGTCCACCCGGGGCGGCGTCTCCGGTAAGGGCTTCACCGAGGTCCTCCTCGAGGGGCTCGCCCCCGATGGCGGCCTCTACGTGCCCGAATCACTCCCGGCGCTACCGCCGACGGCGGGAACCTACCCGGAAGCCGTCGCGGGCTTCGTGGCGCCCTTCGTCGCTCCCGACGATCTCAGCGGCGAGCTGGAGTCGATCACGACGCGGGTGTACTCGACGTTCCGTCACCCCGAGGTAGCTCCTCTGCAGGACCTGGGAGGAGGACGGTTCCTCCTGGAGTTGTTCTGGGGGCCGACCCTCTCGTTCAAGGACTATGCCCTCCAGCTCCTCGGGATGCTCTTCGAGCGCGTGCTGGACCGTCGGGGCGATAGGCTCCTCGTCCTCGGGGCCACCAGCGGCGACACCGGTTCCGCCGCCATCGAGGCGTGTCGGGGTCGTTCCAGCATCGATATCGTCGTCCTGTTCCCGGACGGAGCCGTCTCGGAGGTGCAGAGACGCCAGATGACGACGGTGCCCGACGCCAATGTCCACGCGGTGGCGGTGGAGGGCACGTTCGACGACTGTCAGCGGCTGGTGAAGGCCGCCTTCGCGACCCTGCGGGGACATCATCCGCTGGGAGCGATCAACTCCATCAACTGGGCGCGGATCGTGGGTCAGGGCGCCTATTACTCTTTCATCGCCTCCCGGTTCGATGAGCCCGTGGACTTCGTCGTCCCCACCGGGAACTTCGGGAACGTCCTGGCCGCCCACCTGGCCCGGAGGATGGGGGCACCCATCGGGAACCTGACGATCGCCAACAACAGCAACCACGGCCTGGCCGACCTCATCGAGAGCGGGCACCTGAGTGTCGGCCCGGTCGCATCCACCGTGGCACCGGCGATGGACATCCAGGTCCCCTCCAATCTCGAGCGATACCTGTTCGAAGCCCTCGACGAGGATCCAGCCCGGATCCGTGAGGTGCAGGAATCCCTGTCGGAGAGGGGTGTCGTCCGCCTTCCGCCCGAGGTCGCCGCCCGCATGCGATCCGACTTCGCGGCCGGATGGCGTCCCGATGACCAGATCCGTGGGGCCATACGCCACGCCCACGAGGCCACCGGTGCGGTGCTCGACCCCCACACGGCAGTCGCCTGGAGCCTGGCCGCTTCCCGACCGGCTGCCGCTCCCACGATCGTGGTGGGCACGGCCCACCCGGCCAAGTTCGGAGACGTGGTTGCCGATGCCATCGGCTACCACCCCTCTCTTCCCGACGACGTCGCCGAGTCCCTCGACCGCCCCGAGCGTCTGGTGCGCCTCCCCGCCGACATGGAGGCCCTCAGCTCGCACCTCGCCTCCGTCACTCGTTGATGTCACACGACGCGAATAGAATCGGGTCATGCCCCGTTCAATCTGGAAAGGCGCCATCAGCTTCGGGCTCGTGTCGATACCGGTGGCCATGTACTCGGCAACGGAGAACCGCAGCCCCAGCTTCAAGCAGCTTCGCAAGGGGGATCACTCCCCCATCCGCTACAAGCGGGTCGCCGAATCCGACGGCGAGGAGGTCTCCTGGGACGACATCGTCAAGGGCTTCGAGTTCGAGAAGGGCCGCTACGTGGTCTTCACCGATGAGGAGTTGGAGGTCACCAGCACCGGAGGCTCCAAGCTCGTCGACGTCGTGCAGTTCGTCGACGCCTCGGAGATCGATCCGATCATGTACCAGAAGTCCTACTACCTCGCTCCCGAGAAGTCGGGGCTGAAGGCATACAGGATCTTCCAGAAGGCGATCGAAGACAAGGGTGTGGTGGCGATCGCCAAGGTGGCGATCCGCGACAAGCAGCATCTGGCCACCCTGCGGGTCAAGGAGGGGGTTCTCGTCATGGAGACGATGTTCTGGCCGGACGAGGTCCGGGTGCCGGAGTTCGAAGAACTGGAAGGTGACGTCGAGATCCGGCCCGAGGAGGTGGAGATGGCCGAGAACCTCATCGCCAACCTCAGCCGGCCGTTCGAAGCCTCCGAGTACGTCGACACGAGTCGTGAGGCGATCGAGGACGCAGCGGCCAAGAAGGTGTCCGGCGAGGAGATCGTCGCCCCGGAGACGGCCGAACCCACCAAGGTGGTCGATCTCCTCGATGCCCTGAAAGCCTCGGTGGAGGCGACGAAGTCCGAGCAGAAGTCGGCCTGATCGACCCCGGAGCGGTCACGCCCGGGGCCGGACTCGGACCGGAGTCAGGCCGGTATCGGCTCCGGCTCTCGGGTGGCTATGTGGACTGGCCTGGGCTCGTCGGTACCGAACGGCTCCACCAGCGCGTTGGTGACGCTGTTGTAGACGAGGAACCCGTTGGTTCGTGGCACCGGCGATATGTTGTTGGGCGAGCCGTGCATGATGTTGCAATCGAAGAAGACGACGGATCCTGCCGGCGCCGCGAAGGTGGCCATGTCGCCTCTCTCCCACAGCCAGCTCAGGGTCTCGGCATCCGGCGAGCCGTGCTCTTGCTTCCGCAGGGACCTGCGATAGTTCTCGTCGGGGGTGACGCCGTCGAAGGACACATACCACCGGTGTGAGCCTTCGATCAGGTACAGGGGACCGTTCCATTCGTGGTTGTCGGTGAGGGCGATGGAAGCGCTGACGGCCCGCATGGCCGGCATGCCGTCCTCGACGTGCCACGTCTCGAAGTCGGAGTGCCACTGGAAGGAGCGTCCGAACAGGGCTCGCTTCAGGTTTACGCGGCTCTGGTGGATGTAGACGTCGTCGTCGAGTAGTTGGCGGGCGACTCCGGCCAGGCGCTCGTCGGCTGCGAGGGCTCCGAACACCTCGCTGACCCGATGCACCTCGAAGAGCGATCTCAGCGTGTCCGAGTCCGGCTCGAGCACGGCCCGGTGCGAGGCACGCGTCTGCGGGTCTGCGCCCAGCCGATCCACCTCTACGAGGGCGTCACGGACCGTGTCGGAGTCGAGAACGTTCTCGAGCACGATGCAGCCGTCGCGGTCGAATGAGTCGAGTTGCCCGGCCGTCAGCGGACCGGAGCAGGTCCCATCGCCCCATACGACGGGGTCGAGACGCTCGCTCACCCCGCCGCGGGTACCCACTCGCGATGGATAACGATCGGTGATAGTGGTCATTGTTTCTCCTTGTCGTCGACGACCAGTGGATAGGCGCCGTCTTGGTCGTGGACCTCTCGACCCGTGACCGGGGGGTTGAACACGCATACGGCGCGGAAGTCGGTGATCGCCCGCAAGATGTGCCGATCGTGGTCGTCGAGCGCATACATGACGCCCGGCTCGATCTCGTGGACGGTGCCCCCATCATCGAGGTCGAGGATCTCCGCTTTCCCCTCGATGCAGTAGACGGCCTCGAGGTGATTCTGATAGTGCATCTCGGTCTCCGTGCCGGCCTGGATGACGGTGTCGTGCATGGAGAAGCCCATGCCGTCCCCCGCCAGGAGGA
This sequence comes from uncultured Acidimicrobiaceae bacterium, assembly GCA_964617995.1. Lineage (GTDB taxonomy): Bacteria > Actinomycetota > Acidimicrobiia > Spongiisociales > ZC4RG35 > CAZTXD01. The sequence goes on along the minus strand of CAZTXD010000018.1, from coordinate 32,448 downwards.
GACGCCGCGATGTCCAATTCGGTGCGTCCACCTCCCGGTCGCTGCCGATCAGGTCGACGAGACGTCGGATGATCACCGAGGCTCCTTCTCGAGTGGTAGAGGTCTCACGAGCCGGCGGCGGCAGCGGCCACGGCGCGGCTGCTCTTCCGTCCAACGACGGCGGCGACGGCCTCGCCGAAGATGTCCAGTCCCCGCTGCAGGTCGTCGCCGTTGATAGTCAGGGGCGGAAGGAACTTGAGGACCTCCCCGTTGGCTCCGGCTGTCTCCATCACCAGTCCCCGATCGAACGCTGCCCGGCAAATGGCGCCGGCATCGTCCGGGTCGACGGTGGGAAGACCCCAGATGAGCCCTCTTCCTCGGGGCGCCTCCAGCGCCCCGTCGCGATCAGACGACAGGTCCCCGAGATGGGCCCGAATGATGCCCTCCCGGCGCTTCACACCGTCTGTGAGCGAACTGTCCGACCACCAGTTCCGCAGGGCGGCCTCCGCTGTGACGAAGGCCGGGTTGAAGCCCCGGAAGGTGCCGTTGTGCTCCCCCGGATCCCACACGTCCAGGCGCGGGTCGAGAAGCACGATGGACAGCGGAAGGCCGTACCCGCTCAGTGACTTCGACAGGCACACGATGTCGGGCTGGAACGGGAGGTCCATCTCCTCGAAGGAGAAGAACGGGCCCGTCCGCCCGCATCCCACCTGGATGTCGTCGACGATGAGGACTACGCCGTGGGCGCGGCAGATCTCGCTCAGACGTCGCATCCACCCGGCCGAGGCGACGTTGACGCCTCCCTCTGCCTGGATGGTCTCGATGATCACCGCCGCCGGAATGTCCAGACCGCTGCCGTGGTCGGTGAGGAAGAACTCGAGCTGGTCGAGCGTGTTTACCTCATCCCCCAGTGAGCCGGCGAAGGGCATCGCCACGGTGTCGTTCAAGGGCACGCCTGCCCCGGCTCTCTTGGCGGCATCACCGGTCACCGCCAGTGACCCGAGTGTCATGCCGTGGAAGGCGTTGGTGAAACCGATCACGGTCTCACGGCCGGTCACCTTCCGAGCGAGCTTCAGAGCCGCCTCCACGGCGTTGGTGCCCGTGGGACCGGGGAACATGACCTTGTAGTCGAGTTCCCTCGGACCGAGAAGCACCTCGTCGATGGCCAGCAGGAAACGCTCCCTGGCGACGGTGGCCGTGTCCAGCGAGTGGGTGATGCCCGATCTCTGTAGGTAGTCCACCAGCGCCGTTCGCAGGTTCTCGGGATTGTGCCCGTAGTTGAGAGCACCCGCTCCCGCGAAGAAGTCGAGGTAATCGTTCCCTGCCCGATCGGTCAACCGCGCCCCGGCCGCCGTGTCGAAAACAGTGGGCCAGGTGCGGCTGTACGAGCGCACTTCCGATTCGAGTCGCTGGAATGTATCCATGTCTTTCCCTCCTGGTTGTCTCGTGTCGTGGCCGTCCCGACGGCGTCTGGCTCCGGCCTCACCTCGGTGGGGGCGGGTACGCGGTGGGACGTCATGGCATCGCCGTCCGGTCAGAACGCCCCGATCCGGAACCGGATCTCCGCCTCGTGATCTGCGTCCGGGGGGAAGTCCGAACGCGCGAAGAGCTCCTCCTCGTGACAGTCGGTCTGCCACCGCTCGGCGAAGCTACGGAACAGGCTTTGGGAAGCCTCGTTGTCCGGAGTCACCGTCGCCTCGAGCCAGCGGAGCCGGGGCACACGGGGTCGACTCGCCACATGGTCGAGCAGCTTGCTGCCGATGCCCTGCCCGCGGACTCGGGGATCGACGGCTATCTGCCAGATGAACAGCGTCTCGGGGTCCTCGAGAGGACGGAATCCGGTGACGAATCCGACCAGGTCGCCTCGCTGCTCTGCCACCGCGCAGTTCTCCGCGAAATACTCGCCCAGCATCAAGTAGCTGTAGGGCGAGTTCGCATCGACCGTTGCCCTGGCGAGACGCCACATGTCGGCCCCATCAGGCTTTTCGGGTTCTCGAACGACCAGGGGACGCGGCGGGGTTTCAGTTCGACCTATGGGGAATCACAGCCCGGTGGGTTGCTCTCTTTTTCACCGTAGGCAGGCGCGATTCCTTACCCAAATAGGGTCCTCCTGTCCGATCCGTGAGTTGGGAAGGGTCTGCGCGAACGGCCTGAGGCTTCTTTGGATGGTGGCGAACGGCATCCGTTCGTACAGAACCAAGGAAGCTGGGAACCGTTCCTCCCCGACCAAAGAAGGCAAACCGTCTGTGAGGGCACCGGCGGGCGAGCACGGCTAGGTTTTCGGCGGTGACCATCCCGACACAGAAGCTCCGATTGTCGGAGTTGCTGGCGTCTCTGTCCCTTGCCACCGATCTCGCCACCGGCCAACCGCTGGGCCACGGCTTGAGCACCACTCTCATCGCCGTGAAGATCGCCGAGGACATGGGGCTGGGGCCGGAGGAAGTTCGCTCCGTCTACCAGGTGTCCCTGCTCCGGTTCCTGGGCTGCACATCCGACGCCTCCGAGACCGCCTGGATGGTGGGCGGCGACGAGATCTCGTTCAATGCCGGCATGGCTCCGCTGGTCTCGGGTGGTCCGGCCGAGGCGCTGAGAGCACTTCTGCGCACCGTTGGGCCGGGGGAGACACCGTCGCGCCGGGCCCGGCTGCTCGCCCGGACCATGTCGGACCCGGGAGGGGCCCGAAGTCTCCGTGCCCACTGCGAGGTGGCGGCCATGCTCGGGCGACGCCTGGGCGTTTCTCACGGCGTGATCGACGCCTTGAGCCATGCCTACGAACGCTGGGACGGCAAGGGCTTCCCGGAGGGGCTGGAAGGCGAGGCGGTCCCCCTGGAGGTGCGGATCGCGACCGTCGCCGACGACGCCGCCCTCTTTCGACGCAGCGGGAACGACGCCTCGACCATCTTCTCCGCTCGTCGCGGCAGGGCCTACGACCCGGCGGTGGTGGACGCCTACCACCGGATCGGCCCCATCGCCGCAGAGACCTGGGAAGAGGTCATGGAGTCCGAGCCGGAACCGCATACACTGGTAGCCGACCTGGGCCTCTTCCTCACGGCCATGGCGGACTTCGTGGACCTCAAGTCGCCGTGGATGAGGGGGCACTCCCGCCGCGTCGCCGATATCACCAGAACGGCGGCACTCGATTTCGGGCTCGGTGATCGGCAGGCCGATGCGCTCCATGCCGCCGGCCTGATGCACGATCTGGGGCGGGTGGGGGTAGAGAACGGGATCTGGGACAAAACCGGGCCCCTCACGGTCGGCGAGCGGGAGAAGGTGATGATGCACCCCTATCTCACCCAACGCATCCTCAGCCGCTGCGAGGCGCTGGCCCCGCTGGGCGACCTGGCTTCGACGCACCATGAGCGACTCGACGGATCCGGCTATCACCGCCAATCATCGGGCGACGACCTGACGTTGCCGTCCCGCATCCTCGCCACTGCCGACGTCCTCGTGGCCCTCACCTCTGCCCGACCCCACCGCGCGGCCCTGACGTTGCACGAGGCCGGTGAGGTCCTCAAACAGGAAGTGGAGGCGGGGCGTCTCGACCCCGAGGCGGTCTCCGGGGTGATGACGGCGGCGGGCGGCGACATGCCCCCACCGGAACGACACAACCCGGCCGATCTCACCGATCGGGAGATCGAAGTGCTGCGATTGCTGGCGGCGGGACACACCAACCGGCAGGTGGGCGAGGAGCTGTACATCTCGCCCAAGACGGTTGGCCGCCACATCGAGAACATCTACGCCAAGATCGGCGTATCCTCACGGGCCGCGGCGGCCGTTTTCGCCATGGAGCACCGTCTCCTGGGATGAAAGCCTCATCGGGCCGGCGAATGGGGTGATCACCCGATGCGGGCCAGACCCGATCCGGGCAAGATCCGACTGACCGGAGAGCCGAGGAGGCCGAACATGACACAGATTCCCCGACCGGCCGGGAGTCTGACGCTGGTGACCTTTGCCGCCGCAGTGGTTCTGGGAGGGGGCAACTTCCTGGCGGTCCGCTTCAGCAACAGCGAGCTCCCGCCCTTTTGGGGTGCCGCACTCCGCTTCAGTCTGGCGGCTGCCTGTTTCGTCGCCATAGCGGTGGCGCTCCGGCTGCGCTGGCCACGCGGCAAGCAACTCGGCATGACGGCGCTCTACGGACTGACCACCTTCGCCTTGTCCTACGCCTTGATGTACTGGGCGCTGGTACGGGTGACAGCCGGAATGGCTGCGGTCGTGCTGGCGGCCGTTCCCCTCGTCACTCCCCTGTTGGCGGCCGCCCAGCGCCTCGAGCCACTCGTCCGCCGCAACGTGGTGGGGGCAGTGATCGCACTGGCGGGGATCCTGGTCATGACGGTGGGCCCGGAGGGTCTGGTGATGCCGCTGGCCGGGCTGATCGCGATACTGGCGGCTTCGCTCACCGTCGGTCAGAGCGTCATCCTCGCCAAGAGGGTTTCCGCCAACCATCCGGTGATGACCAACGCCGTCGGCATGTCCTTCGGAGCCGGAGTCCTGGTCGCCCTCTCCGCAGCCGCCGGTGAGCAATGGGCCCTTCCGACCCAGGCCCAGGCCCGGTGGTCGGTCGCCTACCTGGTGCTGGGCGGATCCGTGGGCCTGTTCGTCCTCACACTCCTGGTCGTACGTCGCTGGACCGCATCCGCCAGCGCCTACATGTTCGTCCTCTTCCCGGTCGTGACGATGCTGGCCGAAGCGTGGTTGGCCGACGTGCCGTTGACCGTGAGAGGTGGTTTGGGTGCCGTGGTGGTCATGGCCGGGGTCTGGTTCGGTGCCCTGGCGCCGCGACCGGAGCCGATCGCCGTCAAGGAGGAGCCGGCGCCCTCTCCGGCGCGCTGACGGCCACTCAGGATGGGGCATCCGCCTTCCCGTCGGGGCCTTCCTCGCTCCATCGTGCCGTTTCACCGGGCGGCTCCACGCCCTTGAACACCGGCGCTCGGAGCCTCCCGTCCCGGGTCCATTCCTTGTATTCCACTCTGACGGTGATTCCCGGCTCGGCCCACCGCGCTCCGCGGGGGATCCCGGCGGTGCTCACGAAGGGAGCAGTCGATCGCTCCAGCCCGGCGAGCGCCTCGTGGATCGGCTGCAGTTGCGCGTCCGAGAACCCCGAGCCGACCGCTCCCACCCAACGCAGAGAGTCGCCGTCCCAGAGGCCGACCAGCAGTGAACCGAAGGTGGCGCTCCGTGCCCCTTCTCCGGGCAGCCAGCCTCCTACTGCCGCTCGCAGATGGCGGCGGGCCGCGATCTTTCTCCAGTCGGACGACCTGCGGCCCGGTGAGTAGGTGCTGCCACGGCGCTTGGCCACCACGCCTTCCAGGCCGCGGGCGACGATCGCCTCGAAGAGAGCTCTGCCGTGCTCGGGGACAGGCTCGGCAACGACGATGGGTGGGGCCAGCCCCAGGCTCTCCAGCCGGGCACGACGCTCCTCCAGGGGTTGGCCGATCAGCTCCCCCCCGGGACCGGCCAGCACATCGAAGACCACGAAGGTCGGGCTTCCGCCCGCCTGGAGGAGCGAGAAGTCGGGCCGCCCGTCTGCGTCGAGGACGACGACCTCTCCGTCGAGCACCCATCCTTCGGGCAGGTCGAGGGCGGCGATGTCGGGAAACCTCCCCGCCAGGTCGAGACCCCGCCGGCTCGTCAGGCGGTTGTTGCCGGAGCCGCCGACGGCGATACAGCGGTAGCCGTCCCATTTCACCTCGAACCACCAACCCGGGTCGTCGAAGGCCTTCGCCCAGGAAGTGGCGAGCATGGGGCGGTACATCGGTGTCAGGTCGTCAGGCGCCCAGCTCCTCGCGCGCCACGGTGTTGACCAGCGCTCCATCGAGGTCGTCCCGCGTCTTCATCAGCGCCCCCACGACCTTGCCGACCGCCTTGGGGTCACCGGCCACCCGCATGTCCTCGATGGTTTGACGGACCAGTTCCCGGGTGGCGGCTGCATCCAGCTTGGAGGGAAGCCAACGGGAGAGGTAGTCGACCTCGAACTCCAGCTTGGCGGCCATCTTCTCTCCCCGCTCCCCCAGCTCGGCGTACTCGTCGCGGGCCTTGGCCATCTTCTTGACGTAGGCGGCGATGACCACCTCGTACACGTCGTCGGTGGCATCGGTCATCCCCACCTGGCTGGTCACCTTGCTGACCTCGGTCTCTATCTGGCGGATGACGTCGCGGCGGAGCGGATCGGATGACTTGATGGCGTCTCTCAGCTCCCGGGCCAGCTGCTCGCGGATGGTCCCATGGGTGACTTTCTCTTCGGTCGTCATGATGCCCCCTCCAGGAAGGCGGAACATATCAGTGCGGGATGATCGGAAATGATCGCTGCCACTTCGAGTAGTGACAACTCACGGGCCCGATCCGTCTCGTTCACGGTCCAGGCCAGGACGGCCACTCCGTGCCGCCGGGCAGCCCGACAGAGGCCGCCGTTGACCAAGGTGTGACGGCTCACCATCGAGAAAACTCCAGGAATCCATTGCGCTGCCTCCCCGGACAGGGTACCGTTCCGGCATCAAGCCGATTCCCGGGCCTTATCGTCGTGCCCGTCCTTGTGAAGCACCTCACAAAGTTCTCGGAGGATACCCATGACCACCATCACGAGCCTGGTAGAGCTACCTCTCACCACCGACTGGCAGGACATGGCCGCCTGCCGCGACTTCGACCACTCGCTCTTCTTCCCGGTAGGGACGACCGGCCCGGCCGTGGAGCAGATCGCTCGGGCCGTCGCCGTGTGCTCGACGTGTCCGGTGACCGAGCTCTGCCTCCAGTACGCCCTCGAGACCAATCAGGAGTCGGGGGTGTGGGGAGGCCACCCCGAGGAGGATCGCCGTCGTCTCCGCAAGCGGTGGCTGGCGGAGCGGCGACGCCGCTGACACCCGGCCTCAACCCCCCGGAGCGAACCCGACGGTGCGCCCCTCGTCCTCGGGGTCGATCTCGACGTAGGCTATCCGCGACACCGGGATGCCCACCGAACGGCGTTTGACGTCGGTGAACCAGTAGACATCCTGCGCCGACGACAGCGCCTCCTCGATGTCGTTTCTGAACACCTCTGCGTCTTCGACTTCGACCTCGATGACCTTGCTGGCGTCGGCGACGCCGATCCTCGCCTTCATCTTCTCGACTCCTCTTGGTGGAGAGCGTCATGGTATCGGGGCGTCGCCTTCCGGCGTCACCCCCCTTCCGCCGTCGGTACCCATGGCGTAGTTTCGGAGCATGCGACCACAGAGAGCGACTTGGGAAGCGCTGGGATGGGCCGGTGGCTTGGTGGGGGCCGGTTGGCTCCTGTGGAGCCTGGGACGTCTCGATTGGCTTGTCGTCGATTGGGCCGATCCCCTGTCATGGGTTCGTGGGGCCGAATTGGAGGTGGCCGCGGCGGCGATCGCCCGCCTGGCAGGAATGGCCGTCGTTGGCTGGGTTGTCATCTCGACCTTGGCCTACGTGTTGGCCCGACTCCTCGGTGCGGGCGTTGAATCCCTCCGGTGGCTCTCCATCGGCCCGTTGCGCCGGGTCGCCGACGCCCTCCTCGCCGGATCCCTATTGGTCTCGACGATGGCGCCGGCCGCCGCCGGCGTCGATCCCGTGCCACCGCCGGCGGCTGAATCCACCGTCGGCGGCGTGCCGGCCGTGGATCCGGCTTACGTGCCCGTCCCGGCCGGCCCGGGGCAGTATCGATCCCGGCCTTCCGAGGAGAGCCGACCTCACGCCGAAGAGGGGGAACCATCGGATTCCGCCCCGCCCACCGGTGAGATACAGGTGGTGGTATCCGAGGGCGATCACCTCTGGATGCTGGCCGAGAACCGGCTGACCCAGTTGCTGGGGCGGCGGGTGTCCGAACACGAAGTGGCTCCCTACTGGGTCGAGGTGGTGGAGGCCAACCGCCACCGGATCCGTTCCGGGGACCCCGACCTGATATTTCCCGGCGAGGAGATCCTCCTGCCGCCCGTGGAAGTGACCCGCTGACACCCGGACCGTCCGGCTTCAACCCAGGAACGTGAGTCGTACCTTCCGGTTGGGGTTGTCGCGATTGGTGTCGACCATCACGATCGACTGCCAGGTGCCCAGGGCGGGAGACCCGTCCACGACCGGGATCGTCACCGACGGGGCGATGAACGCCGGTAGGACATGATCCCGCCCATGGCCGGGCGACCCATGGGAATGGCGCCATCTCCCGTCGGCGGGCAGGAGGCTCTCGATGGTGGCGACCAGGTCCCGTTCCGAACCTGCCCCGACCTCGATGATCGCCACCCCGGCGGTGGCGTGGGGAGCGAACACCGTCAGGAGTCCGTCACCCAGCCGGCCGCAGAAGTCGACTATCCGCCCCGTCAGGTCGAACACCCCCGGCTCCGATCCTGTGGCCAGTTCCACCACCTCGGTGTGGAACCGGCCCCCCGTCTCGCTCACGCGTTGTCGCCGAGGAAGATCTCCGAGACCGAACTGTCCATGAAGATCGCCTGCAGCGCCTCGGAGACGATGGGGGCGATCGACAGCACCTTGATCGACTCGAGGGAGGTGACGTCCTCGGACACCGGCAGAGTGTTCGTGACGATCACCTCGTCGATGGGGGCGTTCTTGATCCGGTCGAGGGCCGGTCCCGAGAAGATGGCGTGGGTGGCGGCGATCCGCACCGACGTCGCACCCAGCGTTCTCACCATCTCGGCGGCGTTAGAGACCGTCCCAGCGGTGTCGATCATGTCGTCGACTATCACGGCGTGTCTGCCATCCACCTCACCGGAGATATCCAGCGCGGAGCTGACATTGTGTTGGTCGGCGTCGCGCCGCTTGTACACGAAGGCGATGGAGGCGTCGAGCCGGCGGGCGTACTTCTCGGCCCGTTTCACCCCTCCCGCGTCGGGCGAGATGATCGCCGTCGGGCCCGAGATCCGCTCCCGCAGATAGTCGGTGATGATGGGTAGAGCCGTGAGGTGGTCGAACGGCTTGGTGATGAACCCCTGCAGCTGGCCGGTGTGCAGATCGACCGACACTATCCGGTCGGCCCCCGCCGTCATGAAGAGATCGCCCATCAAGCGGGCCGTGATCGGCTCGCGGGGAAGGACCTTCTTGTCCTGGCGGGAATAGCCGTAGAAGGGCATCACCGCGGTGATCCTGCGTGCCGACGCCCGGCGCAGCGCATCTATCGTGATGAGCTGCTCCATGATGTGATCGTTGATCGGGTGGCAATGGCTCTGGAGCACGAAGCAGTCCGCTCCCCGAACCGACTGGGTCGGTCGCACATAGATCTCGCCGTTGGCGAACGCCGATCTCTCCAGCTTGCCGAGCGGAGCGCCCATGAGATCAGCCACTTCCATGGCCAGATCGGGATTGGCGCTCCCGGTGAAGAGCATCAAGCGGCTACGTGAGACGATGTCCATCAGGTGCCTTCGTCGGCGTCTTTCGCTCGTTGTCGGGCGGCGCGCCGTTCAGCGTAGCCCGACACCTCGCGCTGGGTCGAACGCTCCACGGCCAGCGCCCCCGGCGCCACGTCGTCGGTGATGACCGAGCCGGCTCCGGTGACGGCACCGTCGCCGACGGTCACAGGAGCAACCAGCATCGTGTCGGATCCTATGAAGGCACCCTCGCCGATGACCGTTCGGTGCTTCTCGTATCCGTCGTAGTTGCACGTGATCGACCCGGCGCCCACGTTGGCGTTCCTCCCGACATCGGCGTCACCCACATAGGAGAGATGCGGTACCTTCGCTCCCTCCCCCACGGTGGAGTTCTTGACCTCGACGAACGTTCCCGCCTTCGCCCTACCCTCAAGGACGGCTCCCGGGCGCAGATGAGCGTAGGGGCCTACCGTCGCCCCCGGACCGACCTTCGCCTCCCTCAGGACCGAGTAGATGACGGTTGCTTCGGGGCCTACGAGTGAGTCGGTGAGTTGGCTGCCGGGGCCCACGCTCGCTCCCGTCTCCACCACCGTGTCTCCCTGCAGGTGGGTGCTCGGATACAGCCGGGCCCCTGCCTCCACGGTGACGGTGACGTCGACGTATGTACGGTCGGGGTCGAGCATCCACACTCCCTTTTCCATCAGTCCCCGGTTGATGCGGGACCGGATCAGGGCCTGCACCGTGGCGAGGTCGGCGTGGGAGTTGACCCCGGTGACGTCGGCGGGGTCGACGGCGATAGTGGAGATACTCACCCCGGCCCCGGCCAGTCCGGCGATGACATCGGTCAGGTAGAGCTCGCCCTGATCGTTGTCGGAGGTGAGCCGGGCGACTGCCTCCTCCAGCCGGCCGGCCGCGAACGCATAGATGCCGGCGTTGCGCTCGGTTATCGCGGCCTGGGCGGCGTCGCAGTCGCGTTCTTCCACGATGCCGATCACCGCCCCGTCGGGATCCCTCAATATGCGACCGAAGCCGGCGGGACCGGGGTCGACGGTGACGACCGTCGCGGCCGTTCCATCGGTACGGTGGGCCAGCTCTCGATACACGTTTCCCGGCACCAGGGGCATGTCGCCGTAGGCGACGATGACGGTGTCGGAGGGATCGAGCTCACCGATGTGCCCCAGAGCGACCTGAACGGCATGGCCTGTTCCGTTCTGGGGCTCCTGGAGCACCGCCTCGCAGCCGGGGGGGAGGGAGGCCGTCACCGCGTCGGCCTGGTGACCGACCACGACCACGGTCCGGTGGGGGGAAGCCGCCGAGACCCCGTCCAGCACCCAGCCCAGCAGCGACCTCCCCGCCGCTTCGTGCAGCACCTTGGCCGCGTCGGATTTCATACGGGTGCCCTTGCCGGCGGCGAGGACTATGGCATGGACGTCAGACACGTTGACTCGACCTCCCAGGATGGGTTCGGTTGGTGCGGTGTGGCTGGGGGGGCAGGATTCGAACCCGCTCTGACGGGACCAAAACCCGTAGTGCTGCCAATTACACCACCCCCCAAGGCGACAGCGGTTCATCACCGGTGGCGGCGCCGCCGAAGTGTAGTGACCGCCGGGCGGGAGGTCAGGGCGACAGGAGCACGCCTCGGGGTCGGAGGGGAGCCGCCACCCGACCCCGTTGCTCTCCCACTGCCGCGGCGGCGCCGGCGGCCTCGTCCAGGTCGAGGAAGAAGGCGAAGCAGGCGGGGCCGGACCCCGACATCGCCACCGGCCGGGACCAGGTCTCTGCCAGGTCGACCATCCAGTCGGCCAGCTCCGGGCGAAGGGACGAGGCCGCCGGGGTGAGGTCGTTGCGCAGCTCGCCGTACCGACGCATGCCAGGAGGCAGATCGGACCCCTCCATCTCGGGGCCGATCGGTCGGTCGAGCTCGTCCCAGCGGCGGTACACCTCGGGGGTGGCGAGCCCGAACGGCGGGACGGCCACCGCCACGGCGAAGCCGTCGAGGGCGTCGAGTGGGGTGATCACCTCCCCGTATCCCTCCATGAGGGCGGTCCCGCCGGTGAGGAAGTAGGCGACGTCGGCTCCCACCCGGGCGGCGGCCTCCGTCTGTGTCTCCGGGGCGACGCCGAACAGGTCCCCGATGGCGGCGAGCATGGCGGCGGCGTCGGAGGAGCCCCCGCCCAGACCAGCAGCCACCGGGATCGTCTTGTCGAGGCGCACGTCGAGCGGCGGCCTCGCCGTCAGGTTCAGCGCCGCAACCGCCTTCCAGACGAGGTTGTCGTCTCCCGGAGGGAGATCGGCGCCTTCCACCACCAGGTTGTCCTCGTCTCCCGCCTCCACTCCCAGGAGATCGAACCACTCGATGGTCTGAACCAGTGACCGCACCGTGTGCATGCCTTCGGAGTCGCGGGCACCCACCCGCAGATCGAGGTTGAGCTTGGCGGGCGCCTCCCACTCAGCCATGCCCGACCACCCGGGCCAGCGCCACGAAGTCCGCCGGAGCCAGCTCTTCGGGACGGGACGAAGGCGCCACCCCTGCGGCATCGAAGTCCTCGTCCGGGACACGACCCGCCAGGGAGCTCCGGATCATCTTTCGGCGTTGGCCGAACGCCCGGCGGGCGAGGTCGAGCGCCTCCTCCATGACGTCGGGCGCCTCGACGCGGTCCAGCCGCACCACCGTCGACGACACCGGCGGCGCCGGCACGAACACCTGGGGTGGGACCTCGAATCTCTCCCCAACCGACGCCGTCAGACCCACCACCACCGAGGGCACCCCGTAGTCGGGACGGCCCGGAACGGCGAGCAGCCTGTCGGCCACCTCCTTCTGGACCATGACCGTGAGGCTCGAGACGACGGGAACCGCCACCAGCACCTCGAGGACGAGAGGTGTTCCCACGTTGTAGGGAAGATTCGCCACCATCTTCCACGGTCCCCCGTCGAGAGCCGTGGACCAGTCGACGGCCATGACGTCCTCGAAGCGAACGTCGACCTTCGAGCCTCCCAGCACCTCTGCCAGGACCGGCCTGAACCGCTCGTCGACCTCATAGGCCACTACCCGGGCCCCGGCAGCGGCCAACGCCACCGTGAGTGCCCCGGTGCCCGCCCCCACTTCCACCACCGCGTCGTCGGGTCCCACCCCGGCCAGAGCGACGATCTTGTCGACGAGGTTGGGGTCGGCCAGGAAGTGCTGGCCGTAGGCCTTCCGGGCCCGCAGGTCATGGCGGTCCAACAGGGCGAGGATGTCGCTTCTCGTCTGGCGTGTCACCCGCTCCTCCCGAACACCCGGGCGGCGGTGGCGGACGTGGCCCGGGCAGCCTGGGACGGTTCCATCCCCCACACCGCCGCCAGCGCGGCACCGGTCAGCGTCACCCGCTCCGGTTCGTTGGGCTCGCCCCGGTGTGGGGGCGGGGTCAGATACGGCGTGTCCGTCTCCACCATCGCCCGCTCGGGCGGAACCCGTTCGGCCGCCAGACGGATCGTCTCGCCCGTTTCGTAAGCGATCGGGCCGGCGAAGGAGAACACCACTCCCAGGTCGAGGAACCGTCGGGTCCATCTACGGCCCCCCGTCCAGCAGTGCAGGATGGCGCGGGGACCCGCCCCGGTGTCCTCCAGGATGTCGTGCACGTCGGCGAAGGCGTCCCGGCAGTGCACGATCACCGGCTTGTCGAGCACCTGCGCCATCTCTATCTGGGCCCGGAAAGCGCGGCGCTGGGACTCCGGGTCAGACAGGCCCCGGTAGTAGTCGAGCCCGGTCTCCCCGACGGCGGCTGCCTCCCCGGCCAGCACCGACAGGTCTTCGGCCTGCGTCGGCCACTTCCCGGCGTCGTGGGGGTGGAGTCCCGCCGACCACTCGACCCGGCCGGGATTCGCCCCGGCGATGTCGGCCGCAGCCCGCGAGGAGGCGACGTCGACGCCGGGAACCAGTATCCAATCCACCGACTCGGCACGCCGCAGCAGCTCCTCCGGGGGACGCCCGGTGAGCTGGAGATGGCAGTGGGTGTCGACCCAGCCGGTCACCTGCCGAGCGTAACGGCGCACAGCACCGTCCAGCGCGGCGCGCGGCGGTGCGGGGCGGTAGTCTCCCCTTGGTACCAGGATCACGGGGACTGATGGACTCGGGCATCGCACGCAAGATCGACGATCTGGGGCGGGTCGTCATACCGGCCGAGACCCGGCGACTGTTCAACATCCGGGAGGGTGATCACATCCTCATCTCCGTGGAGGGGCCGAAGATCGTGATGCGCAAGATGACCAGCACATGCACCTTCTGTGGCACCGAGGAGCATGTCACCGACTTCAAGGGGAAGGGAGTTTGCGCCACCTGTCGTAACCAAATGCTCTCCTGAGAGCAGGTAGGCAGGTGACCTTCACGTTCTTTCCTGGTCGCGGACGAGCGTGTCGTAGATCTGGCGTCTGGGGACGCCGGTGGCGGCTGCCGCTTCCCGGGCCGCATCCGATGGCGACCGGCCCCGGCTCATCATCTCCCGCGCCAGGGACGCTGCTTCGTCGGGGTCGGGGGTGGGAGCGGCCGCTCCCGCCACCACCACCGTCACCTCTCCCCTGGCCCCTGTTCCCTCCCACCAGGCGGCCGCCTCGCCCACACTCCCCCACCACAGCTCCTCGTGGATCTTGGTGAGCTCCCGGGCGACGCAGATCTCGCGGTCGTCGCCACATTCACCCGCCAGGTCGGCCAGGTCGTCGACGGCTCGGTGGGGGCTGACGAACAGAATCGTGGGACGGGTGTCGGCGGCGATGGATCGGAGCACTCGCTTCCGGTCGGGACCACGGCGAGGGAGGAACCCCTCGAAGACGAATGGCCCCTCCACCATCCCCGACCCGGCGACGGCGGCGGTCACCGCCGAGGGGCCGGGAACGACCACCACCTCGGCTCCCACCCGACGGGCGGCGGCAACGGCCACCACGCCGGGATCGGACACCGACGGTGTCCCGGCGTCGGTGATGACGGCGACCGACCGATCGGCCTCGAGATCGGCCTCCACATCGGCGGTGCGGCGACGCTGATTGCCTTCGAAGAAGGAACGTTGCGAGGCCGAAACTCCCAGGTGGTTCAGCAGGGTGCCGCTGCGACGTGTGTCCTCGGCGTATACGACATCCACGGAAGCCAGCGTCTCGGCCAGCCGGGGGGAGGCGTCACCCAGGTTGCCTATGGGTGTGGCGCACAGGTAGAGACGTCCGGGCATGGTGGTCAGCTTCGCCGTCGTCGGGGTAGAAGGCCAATCGCTCCCCTACCGCCGGGAGTGAACCGCCGTGGGGTATCTCGAGGATCCAGGTCGCCCCCCTCAGCCACGCCAGCCGTCGGCGGCGGAGAAGCCGTATCTCCGTCACGGCCAGCCGGCTGTCGATGCCCACCAGCCACAATGTTTGCCTCAGCCAGAAGCCGTGCACCATCGAGGTGGAGAGCATCATCGGCCGGGGCTTGCGCGCCATCAGTCCCCGCCAGCGCTGCGCCGATGAGGTAGCGGTCGCCACTCCCCGGAGCCTGAAGCCGAATTCGCCGGTGATGCGCATCGGTCAGCAACGTACCGGTCCGCGGTGTCGCCGGGAAGGGGTCAGCCGCCGGTGGTGCCGGTAGTCAACGGCTGGAGGTCCGCCAGGACCGATTCGAAAGCGTCATCGGTGGAAGCGGCCACGAAGATGACATTCGATCCCTCCACCTTGATCCAGGCGTTGTCCGCCCCCATGTAGGCGGTGCCGTCGTCGCGCTCGGACTCTTCGCCGGTGTCCATAGCCGTCGCCACGTACTGGCCCAACGCCGACGCCAGTTCCTGGGCGTCTCCGGGCGTGTCGCCCTCGTAATGGAGCACGAGCACCACCTCGGTCCCGTCGTAGAGCACCTGGTAGGTGTCGCCGCCCCAGCCCCCGGCGGCTGTGGCGGAGACGTCGCCGGCGAGGAACTGGTCGAACATCAGCCGGAAGCCCAGCTCCCCCCAGGTGGACCGGTACTCGAGCTCGTAGCCGTCGACGGAGATCTCGGGGAGATCGACCGCAAGTGGCACCTCGTCCGGATAGTTGCCGGGGTCGATGATCTGCTCGGTGGAGACCGGAGGGGAAGCATAGGCGCCTGCCATCGCTTCGAATCCTCCCGTCTGGTACAGGCGATCGACGAAGAGGAAGCCCGAGTCGTACGGGAACAGGAGGGCGTCGCGGATGAACCGGGGCGCAGAGTCGAAGACCTGCGAGTCGATGTCGAACGACTCGGTGAAGAACTCGGCCTGCTCCTCGGGGGTGAGGCGTTGGAGGTAGAGGAGTTCCGCGAGGACGGCATCGCCCTCGATGAGCGCCTGGAAGGCGGCGGCTTCGTCGTAGCGATCCGTGTCGAGGAGCTCGACGTAGCGGGTGTGGAAGTCGTGGTGCTGGTCGGTGAGGGCATGGGTGAGTTCGTGGACCAGAGTCGCCCGCTGGAGGGGTGTGAAGCCCTCGGCCGCCGCCGGCACCACCAGCTCGCCCTCGTCGCCGTCGTAGTATCCCGCCACCTGCTCGGAGTAGAGGTCCGTGTAGAGCGCCTCCAGGTCGAGGTCGTCCTCGATCAGCCCGAGAAGGGCGTACAGCGCCTGATCGGCGGGAAGGTCCTCCAGGTCTTCCTCGAGCTGTTCCCCCACCCGTTGGGCCAGCTCGTCGCTGGTCACAACCGCCACGTTGGGCTGCTCGAGGAACGCCAGCTCCCGGATCTCTTCCGTCATGGCGATCAGCTCGGCGAGCACCACCCGGATCTCCTCGGGCAGCTCCTCGGTCCCGGGAGGCAGGGTCGTCTCCGGCGCCGTCTCCCCCGGTGCGGTCGACGTCGTGACCCCCGGAGCGGTGGTGGCGGGAACGGTCGTGACGGGATCTTCCTCACTGACGAGAGTGCAGGCGGCCGACGCGAGGATGACCGCCACAGCGGCCAGGAGGCGGATGAGCATGTCGGGCGAGGTTACCGAGGGCCTGCTCCTACCCGCCATCTACCAACGAGCCCCATCCGGACAGCAGGCGGCGGGAACAGCGGTTCAGTTCGCCGGGAGCGTCGATCCTGGTGGAGGTGATGGGAGTTGAACGCACGGCCTCTTCCGTGCGAGGGGGGACCTATCCCACGAGGGCAGAGGCGATCCGCTCGAAGTGGCGATTTCGAGTCCGCAACGTCGGGAACCACGAGGCACGGCAGTTGAACTCGGCATCGGTCTTTGATCTGCTCCGCCAGAAGCAGAGGCACGTCGCTCGTGTTCAGTATCCGAAGCGGCCCAACAGCCCGCCGCCGAGACCACCCAGTAGGCAGAGATCCCTTTTAGCAGGGGTTTCGGTGGTGGAGGTGATCGGATTTGAACCGACGACTTCTTCCGTGCGAGGGAAGCGCTCTTCCAGGCTGAGCTACACCCCCAGGTGCGACAGCCGAGTTTAGACGGGCGGACACACATCAACGAGTGGGCTAGCGACCGCTACCGGCGCGGCTCTCCGCTCACTCCACCCGGCTAGTAGCGGTCCCCCACCGGGTCGGGAAGGGCATCGAGGTCGGCCATGTCCTCTGCGTTGAGGGCGAGTTCGGCCGCGGCGGCGTTCTCCTCCAGGTAGCGGATCCGCTTGGTGCCGGGGATGGGGACGATGACCGGGGAGCGAGCCAGCAGCCAAGCGAGCGCGACCTGGGCGTTGGTGGCGTCGTGACGGGCAGCGACCGCCACGATTCCCTCGACGATGCGGCTGTTGGCCGTCATCGCTTCCTCCCCGAAGCGGGGAAGCTGGCTCCGCCAGTCGCGGGAAGTGAGATCCCCGGGGCCGAGCCGGCCGGTGAGGAATCCCCGTCCCAGCGGAGAGAACGGCAGGAACGCGACGCCGTTCTCCTCGCACCAGGGGATCACCTCGTCGAGTGCTCCCCTTGTCCACAGCGACAGCTCCGACTGGACACTGGTGACGGGATGGACACCGCGGGCCCTCTCCAGGGTGGCCACATCGACCTCGCACAATCCGATACCGCCCACCTTGCCCGCCTCCACCAGGCCGGCCATGGCCCCCACCGACTCCTCCACCGGAACCGACGGGTCGACCCGGTGCAGGTGGTAGACGTCGATTCGGTCGGTTCCCAGCCGCCGCAGCGACTCGTCGCATGCCGCCCGGATGTGGTCGGGAGTTCCGTCGTTCTCGTAGGTGATCGGATCGGTGGATGTAACCACCAGCCCCGCCTTGGTCGAGATCACGGCTTCGTCGCGCCGTCCCCGCAGGGTTCGTCCCACCAGCTCCTCGTTGGGCCCGTAGGCGTCGGCGGTGTCGACCAGGTCGATGCCCAGGTCGAGGGCCCTGTTCACCAGCGCGGCGGCTTCCTCTTCTCCCACCGGCTCCCCGTATTCCCAGTTGAGGACCATGGCGCCGTAGCCGACCGCCCCCACCGTGACCGAGCCCAGAGAACGCCGGCGCATCATCTCGACGAGCGTGCACCGGGCCGCGCCTGACGCGACCCGGTACACGCTCGTCGGTCCCTCACTTTCCCTCCTCCAGGCGCCTCCGCAGTCGCTCCTGAACCACGGTGGTGGTGAGGTCGGCCCGGGATCGCTCGGTGAGGGAGCGGGCGATGTCGGTGGTGCGGCGCAGGCCGTTGGTCATCCCATCGGGGTAGTCCACCGAGGCGAGGCGATCGACGATGTCGTCCATCACCACCAGCAGCCCCTCGGCCTGGCTCACCTCCCCCGACCGCAGGAGGTCGAGCATCCGCCGTCGCATCTCCCCTACCGCTTCTCCCAGACCGTGCAGCCACGGGACGGGGTCGATACCCAACTCGTCGGGACCGGGGATCTCACCATGGCGGAAAAGGGCCCGGGTAATGTGCGCCTCGGCCAGCTCCTTGACGGCGTCGGACACGAAACCGGCGTGGGCTAGGGCGGGCTGGTCGCTCATCTTCCCCAGGATCTCATCGCGGATGGCATCGGCCTCGGCGATACGGGCGTCGGCTTCTTCCCACTCCCCGCGATGCAGCGCCCGGATGGCGTTGGCCGACGACCGTATCAGGTCCCGGCCGCGCCGGACGGCGACCTCACGGGCTTTGAAGCGAGAATCGAGCTCGGTCCTGATGCCTTCGAGCGAGGGAAGGTCGGACAAGGTCAGCGGGCGACCACCCGGACCTGCGTCTCCTGGCGCTCGGCCTGGCGATCGGGGAGGGTGTCCATGGCCACCCGGTAGTCGTGGTTCTGGCGGATCTGCACCAGCACGGCCACGTAGAGGGCGAGCAGCACGTCCACGGCGAGATGCACGAGCAGCCACGCGAGCGAGTTGCGCCACCATGCCACCGCCAGGGTCGCCACCGCCAGGGAAACCATCACTGCCAGCGCCCGCCGGCGACGAGCTCGGACCGTGAGCCGCTTGGAGGAGGCGGAAGCGCTGTACTGGCGTCGCTGGACGTCGGCCATCAGAGACGTCCAGCGATCGAACTGCTCGGTGGAGCTGAGGGGGGCGTCGCGTCTGTCGCCCATGAGTGAGGGGAGGAGGTAGAAACCCCACACAGTGGCGATGACCAGCAGAGCAACTATGAGACTGGCTGTCATCTTCGTTCTGACTCCGGAAAGGTTGTCGACACGTTAGCGTTCGATCGTTGCGCGGACAACGAATCCCGCTCCGCTTCCCATGTTCCCGACCGCCCTCCCGACTTGGACAGGAGACGTATCGGCCCGATCTCCACTCCCCTTTCGATCGACTTGACCATGTCGTAGAGGGCGAGCGCCGCCACCGACGCCGCCGTCAACGCCTCCATCTCCACCCCGGTGCGCTCTGTCACCTTGCACTCGGCCTCGATGCGGGCCCCGCGGGGATGCCGTTCTATCTCCACCGATACGGCGGTGAGGGCTATCGGGTGGGCCAACGGGACGAGTTCGGACGTGCGCTTGGCGGCCATGATCCCCGCCAGGCGCACCGTGGCCAGGGCGTCACCCTTGGGCAGGTCGCCGCTGAAGAACCTGTCGGCCAGAGCTTCCGACATGACCACCAACGCCTCGGCGACTGCCCAACGCTCGGTCGTCTCCTTGGAGCCGACGTCCACCATGTGGGCGGACCCGTCGTCGCTCAGGTGGGGAAACGCCGACGAGTCGGGCGAGGTCATCGACCCATCTCCGAGGAGGGATGACGGAACAGCTCCACATCGACGGGAGTGCCTTCGTCGACCTTGCCGACCCCCACCGGGACCACGGCGAACCCGTCGGCGGCCGCCACCGCCGACAGGACGTTCGAGGACTGACCTCCCGACATTCGGGCCACAGGGTCGCCGCCCTCGTTCGTGACCGCCACCCTGACGAACACGACCTTGGCCGGGTCGGTCTCGACGGGCTCACCCATCCGGACGCGGATACGTGGCCGGAAGAGGGCGGCCGCCCCCTGCATCCGCAAGAGTGCCGGGCGGACGAACTGCTCGAACGCCACCAGCACCGAAACGGGGTTGCCGGGCAGTCCGAACAGGGGGGTCCCGCCGACATGGCCGAAGGCGAAGGGCTTGGCCGGTTGCATCGCCACCTGCCAGAAGTCCACGTTCCCCCGCGCCAGGAGCACCTTCTTGATCAGGTCGTACTCACCCATCGACACCCCGCCGGAGGTGACGATGGCGTCGGCCGTCCCGGCGGCGTTCTCCAGCGCGGTCGTCAGGGCATCCTCCCGGTCAGGAACGATCCCCAGGTCTACCAGCTCGGCTCCTGCCTCCGCCAGCAGTGCCCTCATCAGGGGACGATTGGAGTCGCGGATCTGTCCCGGAGCCAACTCGACGGTCTCGGGTGAGGCCAGTTCGTCGCCGGTGGCCATCACAGCCACCGTGGGCCGCCGACCGACCAGGGGATCCGCCTCGCCCACCGTGGCCAGCAACGCCAGCTCGGCCGGTCCCAGCGTCGTCCCCGCCGCCAGCACCACACTCTCCCGTGTGATGTCACCGCCGGCCGGGCGCACAGCCGTGCCCCTATCGATCGACTCGAGTATCTCGACCTTTCCGTCGTCGAGCTGCCGGGTCACCTCGACCTTCGCCACGGCGTCGGCCCCCCGGGGCATGGGGGCTCCCGTCATGATCTTGATGGCCGTTCCCTCCGCCACCTCCCGGGTGGCCACGGAACCGGCGGGGACGTCTTCGAGCACGGTGAGCGTGGCCGGAGTGGTGGCTACATCGGCGGCCCGCACCGCAAACCCGTCCATGGCCGAGTTGGGGAACGGGGGGACGTCGTGGCCGGCGGCCACGTCTTCGGCGAGGACCCGCCCCGAGGCGTCCACCAGGGGGACCCTCTCGGCCGGGAGGGCGCTGATGGCATCCAGGACGTCGGCGCGGGCTTCGTCGAGGGGTCTCATCTCAGCATGCCTCGATCGGCCGCCACCGCTTCGATGACCTTCCGTTTCGCCTCCAGGGCCTCGTCGTCCTTGACGGGCAGGAACCGCGACTCGGGGCCGTCACGGGGGACACGTACGAATCCCGTGTCCAGGTAACTGGCCACCTCGTTCACCAGCCGTTCGAACTGGATGGCGGGCCGCCCGTCCACGTCCTTCTCGACCACGAAGTAGGTCCAGTCCATCTCAAGGTCGCGCAGAGCGTCGGCGTCGAAGTGGAACGTGTTGGTGTTGAAGACCGGCACCCGGGACGGGTCGAAGACCGCGGGGATGCGGAACTCCTCGAGTATCAGGGGCCGGCCGTCGAGGCGGGCCGGGATCCCTCCCCGGTCGGTTCCCCGCTTGTCCACCACCTCGCAGGTCATCTGATTGGGATCGGCGAGATGATGGCCGATCACCACGGGGTCGAGGGTGGCGCCGAGGTTGTCGAGGTTGGCTGTGGTGACGCATCTCCCTCCCTCCGCGAGGAACCGGTCGAGGAGGCCGCTGCCCTGGAGAGCCTCCGGAAGGTCTCCGTGGCCCGGGGCATGCTCACTCGGCCGTCCCTCCTCGTCACAGAATAGGCCCCCCTCCGGGTCGAGTCGCAGGGACACCCGCTGAGTGAACGTGGCGACGTGATATCCGTCGAGACGATCCCCCAGGGCCTCGCGGATGGGTTGGTCGGTGGCGTGACTGGTCATGAGCCACAGCGGCACGGGTCGGCCCACCCGGGCTTCCAGGCTGCTCTGCTCCGCCAACCGCATGTCCAGGAACGACTTCCCGGGGAGGGGCTCCACCAGGGCCTTGACCACCCCTCCCATCCTGGTCGCCATCCCGCCGGCGAGGACCACGAGCACGCACTGGCCGGAGGCGAGGGCAGCATTCCCTGCCTCGGCCAGGGCCCGGCGCTCCTCGCTCCCGACCGGCGGGAGATCCGCGACGTCGCCGGGATCGGGCGGCGCCACCACCCCCCGCACGGTGTTGTCCGCCCGCCCCTCCAGCATCAACTCCCCCGCCAGGCGCAGGAACCACTCGCGATCGAAGCCGAAGGCGGCCAGCCGGTCCTGCTGCCCGGAGGGCAAAGCCTCCAATTGGTTTGCGAGATCCTCAGCCATGTCCCGGAGGCTAGTGAGTAGTAGGAAGGGCGCGGCCGGGTGGAATGCCTGCGGGCCGACCGACGTTACAATGATGCTGTCCACCACCAGTGAGCGCGTGTTATGCCCACCTATGAGTATCTGTGTCAGGATTGCGGTGAACGTCTGGAGGTATTCCAGCGGTTCACCGACAAGGCCCTGCGTGTCCACCCAGCGTGCGGCGGCTCCCTCCAGAAGGTCTTCCACCCCAGCGGTGTCGTCTTCAAGGGCTCCGGCTATTACGTGACGGATTCCCGATCCAACGGGAAGAGCTCCGCCGGCGCCAAGAAGACCGACGAAAGCACCTCCGCCGACTCCGCCAAGAAGGAGGCCAAGGACGGCGAGTCCGCCAAAGCCGCGAAGACCGAGTCTTCCAAGGCGACCGCGGCCGCCGACTGATCCCGGTCGACCCCCTTCCCAGGCCCTGGCCGGTGTCGTAGTTTCGACACCGTGCTCTGGCTGGAACGTCCACCATTCCTCCGTTGGATGGCTGCGGCGTGCCTGGTCGTCGTCGCCGCCTGGTCCGAGCTCAGCCCACCCCCCACCGTGCCGGCCGCCTTCCTCACCGCCGATGTCGCCGCGGGCACGCCACTGGGTCCCGACGTCGTCCACCATCGGCGGGTCCCCGTCGGGATCGTCGACACCGTCGACCCCGTCGGATTCGCCGTGACGGATCTCGAAGCAGGCGACCCCCTCGTCGCTTCGATGGTGACAGAGGTCGACATTCCCGACGGCTGGATGCTCATCGAGGCCCCCGTCCCGATGGGGGCGGCACCGGGGACGGCGGCGCGGGCGGTGATAAGGGCCGACGGCTCGCCCCCGCTGGAGATCGAAGCGGTGGTGGTGCGAGCCGGCGAGGACGACCCTTTCGACACCGCCGGCGGAGTGGTGGCGCTCCCCGCCGAGTGGATGGCGGTCGCCGCCACCGCCGTAGCCGAGGGCAGGATGGTCATGGGTGTGTCTGCCGGCCACCGGTAACCTCCCTCCGGTGCTGTCGGCCATCATCTGGGGCCTGGTCCAGGGCCTCTCCGAGTTCCTGCCCATCTCGTCCTCGGGGCACCTGGTGCTGGTACCGGCAACAGCCAACGCTCTCGGATGGGAGCTGGACGAGCCCTCCCTGGCGGTCACCGCCGTCCTCCATCTGGGAACGCTGGTGGCGGTGCTGGCCTATTTCCGGAGCGACATCCGCGCCTTGCTGACTTTCCGCGGCGATCCCCGCGCCCGTCGGCTGTGGGTGCTGCTGATCGTGGGCACCATCCCCGCCCTCGTCGGTCTCCCGCTGGAAGGACCCCTGGAGACGCTCCAGGACGACCCGACCAAGGTGGGTCTGGCCCTGATCGCCACGTCGCTCATCCTGTTGATGGGGACCCGGCTGGCCGACGGACGCCGCTCCCTCGAGGAGGCCCGTCCCCTGGATGCCCTCCTCGTCGGCCTGGCCCAGGCGCTTGCGCTGGTTCCCGGTATCAGCCGCTCCGGCGTCACGATCGTGGCCGGCGCGGCCCGTCGCCTCGAACCTGCCGAGGCGGCCCGCTACTCCTTTCTGTTGGGGATTCCCACGATCGCCGGTGGCGGGCTCCTGTCCTTGCTCCGAGTCTCCGAGGCAGGGGCTCTCGACGCAGCGCTGCTGGTGGGCCTGCTGGTGGCGGCGGTGTCGGGATACGCCGCCATCGCCATCCTGCTGGCAGCCCTCCGACGGGTGGGGTTGATGCCCTTCGCCGTCTATGCGTTCGTGGTGGGGACGGGGGCGGCCATCCTGCTGTGAGGCACCGCCTCCACGTCACCTCCCCAGGGAGGAGCGAGCCACGACGGTCGGCGCCGGACTGCCGCTGACGACCTTGCGCAGCGCCGACATCCCTCCGGTGAGAGCATCCCGACCGTAGAGGGCGATGACGTGCATCGCCCGTTCCACCGGGAGACTCGTCACCCCGATGGCGGCCACCTCCAGATCCTCATCGAAGCGGGAGCGGATCGACTCCAGGGTGGCTAGGCCGCCGCCGGTGAGGCGAGGCTGGCCGCCGAGCAGCCACCAGCCCGCGTACAGGACGGAGATGAGCGCCAGGAGGGGCACAAAGCCGGTGGTGTTCGGATCGGCCGATGCCGCCCACCACGCTGCCCCCGCGACCACAGCTCCGCAGCCCGCCACGACGGTACCGGCCAGGGCCAGACGGGTCAGTGGTTCGATCACCAGTCCGGTCAGGCCCCGCACCTCACGTTGAGCGGCGAGCCGGCCGGCACCGATGGCGGCTTCGGGGCGCACACCGACAGCGTCGATCGTGCCCAGCACCGACAGCTCCACGGGGTGCAGGTCGGGCACCGTGTTCACACCCACCACCCGGACGAGCCGGTCGGTCGACTCCCTCACCTCGATCATCCCCGCCCACGCGAGGTAGGAGAGGGCGGTATCGGAGACCCGGCCGGGCCCGCCGGCCAGGAGGGCGATCTGATACAGCGTGAGATCCTGATCGCTGGCCTCGCCGATCCTGGTCAGCCACACACGCGCGACGACAGTGACGATCATCGTGATCGCCAAGATCACACCTAGACCCAGGGTCGCGGTGTCCAGGGATAGCCCGCCCACGCTCGGGGAATCTAGTCGTCTCACCGGGCGCGTGCCGCCCCGCCTCAGCTCTATTGCAGGATCCCGGCACGCCCCCACCGGCGACCGTCGGTGTCACTGGCTGTAGTTGGACGACATCCTCATGGTCTCGGCGATATGCACATCGACCAGGGACGGGAGCCCGGACGCCTCCGCCCGCTTGAGGGCGGAGGCGATCTCGGCAGGATCCCCGACGGCTTCCCCGTGTCCACCCAGACCCGAGACGACGGCGTGGTAGGGGCGGCGACCCAGGTCGGTGGCCACCAGGCGATCGGGGAAGCTGAACCGGTGGAACGTCTTGATGTTGTTCCAGACGCCGTCGTTGCCCATGACCCCGACCACCGCGAGGCCCAGCCGGACGAGGGTGTCGTACTCGAACCCGGTGAACCCGAAGGCACCGTCCCCGTATACGATCCCAACCCGCTTCCCCGGGAACACGACCTTGGCAGCGAGGGCGAAGGGAGCCCCCGTCCCCAGCGTCCCGAACGGTCCGGGATCGAGAACGTGACCGGGATGGGAGACCTGGAGCCACCGCGCCGTGGTGGAGACGATGTCGCCTCCGTCGACGGCGACGATCGAGTCGGGTCCGAAGAAGGCTGCCACGTCACGTGCGAACCGCTGGGGAGCGATCGGCGTGGAGTCGTCGTCGGCTTGGGCCTCGAACTCAGCCTGCTTCGAGCGGTCCGCCTCCATCACTCCCTCGGCCCACCCTCCGGCTTCACCCCTTCCCAACTCGGCGGAGTGGTCGACCAGTTGGGTCACGAGCGTGGCAGGGTCGGCGACGACCCCGATGTGGGCGGGTCGGTTCCAGCCGATCCGGGTGGGTTCGGCGTCGACCTGGACGACGAAAGCCTCCGAGCCGATCTTCTGGCCGTATCCGGTGCGGAAGTCCCAGTCGACTCCCAGGGCGAGCACCACGTCTGCCTCCGCCATCGCCTGCGAACGCGTGTGGTTGCCGAGGAGCGGGTGGCCGTGAGGGAGGCAACCCCGGGCGCGGCTGTTGAGGTACGTGGGTGCTCCCATCGCCTCGGCCAGGGCGGGAAGGTGGTTGTCGGCGCCCGGGCGCGGCCCGGCCCCGGCAAAGATCATCGGTCGCTCGGCCCGGGCGAGTCGTTGGACGATGGCATCCACGGTGGCAGGGTCCGCCCCGGCGGAGACATTGGGGCGGTAGTCGACGGGCCAGGAAACGGCCGCCTCGTCGACCATGTCGAACTGGACATCCATGGGTACGTCGACGAAGACGGGTCCGCCCCGGCCGGCGAAGGCCCGGCGGGCGGCGTGGGCGATGTGGTCGGCGAGCCGGTCGAGCTGCCAGGCGGTCCCGGCCCAAGCCGTGATGGAGTGGAACAAGCGGGGATGGTCCATTTCCTGGAGCCCGCCCATCAGTTCCTGACGCACCAGGTGCCGCCCACCCAGCAGCAACATCGGAGTGTGTGAGTGGTAGGCATTGGCCACTCCGGTCACGGCATCGGTCACACCAGGACCGGCTGTGACGACCGCCACGCCCAGCCTCCCGGTGAGCCGGGAGTAGGCCTCGGCCGCATGCGCCGCCGCCTGCTCATGGCGGACGTCGACTATTCGGATGCCTTCCTGGACGCAGCCATCGAGGATGGGGACGATGTGGCCCCCGGTGAGGGCGAATATCGTGTCCACGCCCTCCGCTCGGAGCGCCCGGGCGATGATCGTGCCCCCGTGGATCTTGGCCATTGACCCGACACTACCCGCTGGGAGCGAGGATCTTTCTCGCTCAGTCGGTGATGTGCCCGCTCATTCCCCCGGCGATGCGATCCCGGCCGGTGAGCATCCGACCCCGGCGCCCGCAGATGCACTGGTAGGTGACGTCCACCCGGCCATCGTGACCGGTGATGGCGGTAAGCGACTCGAGGTCCACGAGTACCCGCTTGCGGATCTCGTCGCAGAAAACGGCGATCATGCCCGACTCCTCCCTCTACGCAACTGGCGAAGCAGCGCTAGGCGCTTAGCCTCGGCGATCCGGGCTTCTTCCAGGCTGTGAGCCAGGGCCAGAGCCGTGGTCGGGTGCATGAAGTTCATGACGTGACCCTTTCCGTAATCGTCGTTTCCAACTACAGTGATTACAGTACCTGAGGATTGGTAACTAGTCAAATGGATTTTGCTCATTACACGGACGACCCGGTCGGCCTAGCGGTCGAACTGGTCAACACCTACGGATGGACTTCGGGGAAGGAGTCACTCACCTCGGTCGAGGACCTCACGCGCTTCGTGGAGGAGGAGGCCGGAATCTGGCAGGAAGGCCTACCGCCTGCGAGCGAGGCCGATCTTGACGGCGTGCGCGCCCTGCGCCATCGCTTGCGCGCCGTCTTCGACGCAGAAGGTGCCGACGCGGCCGCCGCCGAGATAAACGCACTCCTCGCCGAGAATCGGGCCTCCCCTCAACTGTCGACCCACGGGAACGGCCCCCATCTCCACTTCGAACCGGAACGTGGCACGTTCACCGAGTGGATGGGGGTGGTGACGGCGATGGGCCTGGCCACCGTGATAGCCGATCACGGCTTCCAACGGCTGGGCTCGTGTAACGCCGCCGACTGCCGGGACGTCTACGTCGATACCTCCCGCAACCGTTCGCGGCTGCACTGCTCGGACACGTGCCGAACCCGTGAGAACGTGGCCGCCCATCGGGAGCGCAGGCGATCCGGTTCCTGATCACGTCGACGCGGACGACCCCGAGCAAACGACCGATCCCGTTCGTGCCGGCCTGCCCGATCTCGACCGGGGCCGTCAGCCCGCACTCTGCCATCATCGCCTTGTGACCGAACGCACCACCGTCTTCACCGATGGAGCCGCCAAGGGCAATCCCGGCCCCGGCGGCTGGGCATGGATCGTGCCCGACGGACCCTACGCCTCCGGCGCCGACTCACCGACCACCAACCAGCGCATGGAGTTGAGCGCGGCGCTAGACGCCGTCAGCTACCTCGACGGCCCGCTGGAGGTCATATCCGACTCCACCTACGTCGTGAATTGCTTCCGGGACCGGTGGTGGGAGGGCTGGCTGCGACGCGGCTGGGTCAACGCGAACAACAAGCCCATCGCCAACCGTGACCTGTGGGAGCCGCTGGTCAGGGTGGTGCGGGAGCGTGACATCGTCTTCCGATGGGTCAAGGGACACTCCGGTGACCGCTGGAACGACCTCGCCGACCGGCTGGCGGTGGAAGCGGCCGAGAAGCAGCAGGGACGGCGCGGGGAGGGAACGCCCACCGACCTGGGCCCGCCCGACGTGGCCGGGCGTGAGCGTCAACGCGCCCACGACGGCCCGGATGGCCATCTGCTGGTGCTCACGGGCCACCGACCTCCGGAACTCGGCGGCTACGAGGAGAACGACACCACCCGGGCGTTGCGCGACCACATCATCGACATCCTCACCGCCAAGCGGAGACTCCACCCGGACCTGAAGTTGATGACGGGGATGGGACTGGGCGCCGAGACCCTCGCTGCCGAGGCGGCCCGTGACGCCGACATCCCCTATGTGGCAGTGCTCGCGTTCCCCCGTATGGACGAGCGGTGGCCCGACAGTTCCCGCTCCCGGTTCCGGGAGCTGCTCGACGGCGCCGCCGAGACCATCACATTGCAGAACGTCCAACCCGACTCGACGGCCAAGATGGCGGGTGCCTTCCGGCGACGCGACTCCTGGCTGGCCCGCCACGCCGACGAGGCAGTGGTGGTGTGGGACGGAGAGGACGACCTCGTCGGTCGCCAGGTGCGGTCCCTGCAGGACGAACTGGGTGAGGAGGAGGTCTGGCTCCTCTCCCCCGCCGACCTCTTCTGACGTTTTCGCGCATCGAATGCGCGCTATAGCGCGCATTCGATGCGCGAAAACGATTCGGGCGTGCTGCTCAGGGGGCGGTGAGGCGGGAGAGGAGCCCGCCCAGCACACGGGACGGGCGTCCGGTCCGTCGCTCGACACTGTCGGCCAGCGGCGCCAGGGCCCGGCCCAGGTTGATGCCCACCCAGCGCAGCGGCTCCGGCTCCCATCGTCGCCACCGATGGCCGACGAACGGCAGCCGTGTGCGGGCGGTCGCGCGGCCCAGCACCAGGTCGGCCAGCGTCCTGCCGGCGAGGTTGGCCGAGGTCACTCCCTGACCGACGTACCCTCCGGCGTGACCGGTACCGGCGGAAGGGTCATAGTCGACCGACACCCTCCAGTCGCGGGGGACCGCCACCGCCCCACCCCAGCGGTGGGTGATGCGTGCCTCCCCGAGTTGGGGGAACAGGTCCCACAGCACGTCGCCCACCAGCCTGTGCGTGCGGGCGTCGACGTCCCACTCGGGCCGTACCGACGACCCGAAGTGATAGGGCGCTCCCCGGCCCCCGAACGCGAGCCGGCCGTCGCCGGTGCGACGGCCGTAGACGATCAGGTGCCGCTCATCCGAGAAGGTCTCACCACTTGCCAACCCGTTCTGTTGCCACCACTCGGCCGGCAGCGGCTCCGTGGCCAGCATCAGCGAGTAGACGGGGGCGAGTGTCCTCGCTTCGCCGGGGAGTCGAGGAGTGAAAGCCTCGGTGCAGCGGAGGACGGACCGGGCCCGAACAGACCCGTCATCCGTGACCACGAGCCCCGGCGCCATCACACGAACCGGACTCTGCTCGTAGATCATCACGCCGTGCCGTTCGGTGGCCTCGGCCAGACCGGCAACGAGCCGCCACGGGTCGATGGAGGCGCACCTCGTTGTGTAGAGCGCCGCTTCGGCCCCGGCCACCGCCGCCCGCGTCCGGGCCTCGGACCCCTCGAGCCACGTCAGGTCCTCGACGTCGAAACCCCAACGGAGAAGGGTGTCGTGGTAGGCACGGAGGCGAGGGACCTGAGCCGAACCGGTGGCGAAGAGCAGCATCCCTCCCTGGCGAAAGTCACACTCGATGCCTTCGGATGCCGCCACCCTTCCGATCTCGTCGATGGCGTCGAACATGGCGTGCTGATAGTCGACCACGGCGCCGGATCCGTGCTCGGCGGCCATCGCCGGGCGCGAGCCGGGGAATTTGGGCGACACCCAGCCGCCGTTTCGTCCCGATGCCCCGAACCCGCAGAACTCGGCCTCGACCACCACGACCCGCAGCGACGGATCGGCTTGCATCAGGTAGTAGGCGGTCCACAAGCCGCTGTAGCCGCCTCCGACGACGGCCACATCCGCCTCGACAGGACGGGCGAGGGCAGGTCTCTGCTTGGGGTCCGGGCCCTGATCGTGCCAGAGGCTCAAGGGTCCGCCGTCGGGGCGGACCGCTCTCACCCTGCCAGCACCTCTCGGAGACTGTCGGAGAAGGCCTCGACCGCCCGATCGGCATCCTCCAGCGTCTGAGCCGCGCACAGGAACCACGGTTCCCGGGCGTCGGGACACGGCATCACGCCCTTGGGGATCATCTTCATGATCACCGTGTCATAGGTATGTGAGTCGTGGCGGGCGGCGTCGCGGAAGTCACGGGGCGCCTCGTCGGCGAGGAACACCGAGAACATGGCGGGATGTCCCACGACGTGCCCGGGAACCCCCGAGTCGGCCAGGACCTTGGCCAGGCCGTCCATCATCCGTCTGCCCACAGCCTCGATCTGCGAGTAGGCGGAGCCGTCGGACAGGCGCTCGATGGTGGTGGCGGCCGCCGCCGCAGCCACGCCGTTGCCCGAGTAGGTCCCGGCCTGGGCTATACCTCCCTGCCTCCAGCCCTCCACCACCTTCTCGGCGAGGGCGATGGCCGCCACGGGGAAGCCGTTTCCCATCGCCTTGGCGTACGTGCCGAGATCGGGGGTCACCCCGAAATGGCCAACGGCTCCCGACAGCCCGAGTCGAAACCCCGTCTTCACCTCGTCGAAGATCAGCATCGACCCGTATTCGTCGCACAAGCGCCGCAGCCCTTCCAGATAGCCCTCCTCGGGCATGATCCCGAAGGCGTTGCCGAGCATCGGCTCCACGATGACGGCCGCGATATCGCCTCCCGAGTCGCGGAAAGTCCTCTCGACGATCTCCAGGTCGTTGTATGGAAGAGTCCGGATGTAGGACCGGATCGCCTCGGGGATGCCCGACGACGACTGCCACGGATTGGGTCGGAAGCGCGACCCGAGGGCGTCGGCGGGTCCTCCGGCAGTGGAGAACAGGACGTAGTCGTGCATCCCGTGGTATTGACCTTCGAACTTGATGATCACATCCCGGCCGGTCATTCCCCGAGCCAGCCGGATGGCGTGCATCGTCGCCTCCGTCCCCGTGTTGGTGAAGCGCATCCGGGCCGGCCATCCCAGCGCCGACATCACCCTCTCCGCTGCTTCCACCTCCCGGCGCTGGGTCATGGCGAAGCTGGTGGCGTCCCGGGCGGCGTCGGCCGCCGCTTCCGCCACCGCCGGATCCCCGTGACCCAGGATGATCGGACCGAACCCGCATTGGAGATCCAGGTAGCGGTTGCCGTCGACGTCGACGAGGTAGCCACCCTCGCCCCGTTCGATGATCAGGGTGTCGTCGTCGCCCCAGTAGCGGAACTGGCTGGAGACTCCGTTGACGAGGACCTCCGAGGCCCGTCGAAACCACTCCTGGGAGGCTTTCCCTTGCAGGCTCATGTCGTCACTCCTCTCGGAACCACCATGGTTTCCGCACCAGATCCAGGTTCCAGTGGACGTGGCGCGGTCTCGTGAAGCTATCGAGGGCCTCGGAACCGAGCTCGCGGGCGTTGCCGCTGGCACCCATGCCCCCGAAGGGGGCGGCCAGGTTGTCGACCACCGGGTCGTTGACCCATACCGTTCCCACCGGAAGCTCCCGGTAGGCCCGTTCCACGATGCCCGGGTCGCGGGTGTAGATGCTCGCCCCCAGCCCGTAAGGGGTGTCGGCGGCCAGGAAGAATGCCTCGTCCTCGTCTTTGAAGGCCATGACCGGCATGACCGGGCCGAACGTCTCCTCGGTCATCAGCGTCATGGTGTGGTCGACGTTCGTCACGACGGCGGGCGCCAGGTAGAAACCGGCGCGATCGAGCGGCTCCCCTCCCACCAGGATCTCCGCCCCGCTGGACACGGCTCGAGACAGATGCTCCATCACCCGGGCCCGGGCCGGCTCGCTTCTCATGGGTCCGACCTGGGTGGCTTCGTCGAAGGGGTCTCCTACCCGTAGCTTCTCCGTCAGCCGCACCGCCGCATCCACGAATCGGTCGTGGACGGCCCTGGCCACGTAGACGCGCTCGGTCGACGTGCAGACCTGCCCGGCGTTGAGGAACGACGCCCACACGACCGCCTCGGCGGCCACATCGGTGTCTACGTCGTCGAAGACCACGGCGGGGTCCTTCCCGCCCAGCTCCAGATGGGTGGCGGTTCCGGTGCCCGCGCACACCTCGGCTATGCGACGGCCGACGGCGGTAGAACCGGTGAAGGCGACCAGGTCGACCCCGGGATGCGCCACCAGCGCCTCGCCCACATCGGCCCCTCCCCGAACGGTGTTGACCACCCCTGCCGGCAGTCGCTCGGAGAACACCTCGGCCAGGACCTGCAGCGACAGGGGCGTCTCCGGGGCGGGCTTGACGACCACGGTGTTCCCGGTGGCGAGAGCGGGGGCGACCTTGAACGCCAGCAGCAGCAGCGGATAGTTGAAAGGTACGAGCGCGGCGACGACACCGAAGGGGCTCCGTTTGACCAATGAGAGCTGTCCGGGGTCGTTGGAGGGGGCGATGCGACCCCCGTCCACCCGGGCGAGCTCGGCGTACTGACGGAACAGCGCCGCCGCCATGTCCACGTAGAGGCCGTTGCGGCTGAGGGCCCGTCCGGTCTCGTGGGTGAGAGCGACGGCGATGTCGTCACGCCGGGCGCCGAGATCGGCGGCGACGGCGCGCAGGGCCTCCGACCGCTGGTCCTGGGTGGCGTCCCGCCAGGCGGGAAAGGCAGATCGGGCGGAAGTGACGGCCCGGTCGACTTGCTGGAGAGAGGCGTCGGGCCACGAGACGAACACCTCACCGCTGGATGGCTCGACCACGTCCGCCGACGGGCCGTCACCGTCCACCAGGGATCCACCGATCAGTAGAAGCCGGTCACGCAAACTCTCACCACCGCTGAGCTTACCCGCCTCCCCCGCCCCCGTTTTCGCGCATCGAATGGCGGGCGTGGGGGGCGCGAGGGGGGGGGAAAAACGACGGGGGGGGGTGGGGG